>NZ_CALJRY010000327.1 GCF_937976295.1 uncultured Rothia sp.
CTTGATGGTGATCGCCGGTGCGGGTTACTCTAGGTTCTTTGATTGTACGGCATCTCTTCGCACCCGAAGCCGGGGTAAGGAGGGGCGCCACAGAGTGGATGAAAAGGATGCCCCACCGGCTTATTATGAGTTTTTCATAAAATAATGATGAGTTTCTCATAATAACGTGTAGACTTAAACCTATGACCGACGCAAAGACAACCTTAGATACGAAGAAGACCCAGCATCCAGACCATCACAAAACCGGCTGCGCCCACACCACCGGCCTGCCGTTGCTCTCCGCAATGAGCCCCGAACAGCTCGAAGAAGCATGGACCACCGGTCTGCGCGCCAAGGGCCGCCGCGTCACCAAGCAGCGCCTCGCCGTACTGCATGCAGTGCAGGAACACCCGCACTCCACCGCCGACACCATCGTGCAGGCAGTGCGCGAGCGCATCCCCGCCATCACAGTTCAGTCGGTCTACGTAATCCTCACCGACCTGACCGATATCGACCTGCTGCGCAAGTTTGAGCCGCCGGGAACCCCCGCCCTCTACGAAACCCGCACGGGCGACAACCACCACCACGCCTTCTGCGTACGCTGCGGCAAGGTCGAAGACGTGGACTGCGCGGTCGGCTCCGCACCCTGCCTGACCCCCAGCGATTTTCACGGCATGGCGCTCTTCAGCGCAGACGTACTCTATCAGGGCGTGTGCGTAGACTGCCAGACCGAGCAGGAGGCGGCACTCGCCCGCGCTCAGCAGGAAGCGGCAGCACGCATCCTAGCGGCATAGCTTTTAGTCGGGTAGACCCGCTCGGTCATGAACGTTTTAAACCGTTGAGGCGGCGACACTACTCGTGTCGTCGCCTCAACGCTTTAAGGTATTCGATGCAGGACCTAGGCACCCATGCGGGGCTGCGAATCCACAATCTCCAGCAGCTCGCGAATCTGCGCCGCGCTCAGCACGGTGGAAGGATTAATCGCGTTCACCTTCACGCTCGGTGCGCCAATCTCCAGGGCGTAACGCAGAA
>NZ_CALJRY010000328.1 GCF_937976295.1 uncultured Rothia sp.
TACTTTTGTATGAACCTACACCGTGATGAGGAGTTATTGTGAAGTCTCTGCACCGCACGTCTACCGCTCAGGAGTCTTTTGATAGTTCTGTGGTGAACCGCCGTACTCTTTTGGGTGCCGCTTTGGGAGTTGGTGGCACGGCGCTATTGGCGGCTTGTGGTTCGCAGGGTCAGGGGGCTGCTTCTTCGCCGTCGGCCTCTTCTTCCGCATCATCTTCCTCAGCCGCACCCTCCGCCACTGCTTCCGCAAACGCTTCGGCTTCTGGCATTCCTTCTCCTACCGGAGCTGCCTCCTCTGCCGCGCCCTCCCCCACTGCATCTGCGAGCGCTTCAACATCTGCTAGCGCTTCGGGATCGGCTACCCTCGCTCTTGCTCAGCCGAGTGTTGAGTCTCAGCCGGACTCGTTGCGTTGCCTTGTGAATAAGATGCGTCCCTTTGCGCAGCAGGATTGGGAGCCGAGCGACCTGGTGGAGTTCTACGGTCATCAATTGCGCGCCGAGGCGGCGAAGGCGGCGGATACGATGATTGATGCGGCTGCTACTGATGGTGTGACGCTGCTTGTTTCTAGTGCATATCGTTCGTATGCGGTGCAGCAGCAGACCTATCAGTATTGGGTTTCGATGAACGGTCAGCAGGTGGCGGACCAGTTGTCGGCGCGTCCCGGCTATTCGGAACATCAGACGGGTTTGGCGATTGATTTTGCCTCTCCTGAGGGGTGCCGTTTGGAGGAGTGTTACCGCGATACGCTGGCTGGCCAGTGGTTGGCGAAGAATGCTCCGCGTTACGGGTATATTTTGCGTTTCCCTGATGGCCGTCAGTCGGTGACCGGTTATCGTTTTGAGCCGTGGCATTACCGCTATGTGGGTGTTCAGACTGCTCAGGAGTATGTGTCTTCGGGTGCGAAGACTTTTGAGGAGTTTATCGGTACGGGTGCGGCACCCGATTATGCAAGTGCGAGCTAGGCTCTGAGCTAACCTTTTGGCTTTGTCGGGTGCGCCAAGTGGTGATGTGTATCATATTTCATGGTTTTGCGTCGGAAGTAAATAGGTATGCTAGATGCATATTTTTCCGGGTGCGCACCCCGTAAATCCGCGGTTTTTCGAGGGTTTCAGAGATTTTTACTCAACTTCATGTGACCTAGACCTTAAGTATTGAGTGTTATAGAAGCATTGTGAAGAAAAACACATGCTTTACAATGAAAATTTTCTCAGAGTATGGCAAATTCTGAAGTAAAAAGGCGCTATTCTATATCTCATGCTTAAGGGTTTTAAAGATTTTCTGATCCGCGGTAACGTCATCGACCTCGCAGTTGGTCTGATCATGGGTACCGCCTTCACCGCTGTGGTGACCGCACTTGTCCAGTCCGTCCTGATGCCCGCCATCTCCATGCTGGTTGGCTCCCCCAACTTCGACCAGTTCCTGGCATACGGCCAGATCAAGATTGGCGTCTTCCTGACCGCTGTTGTCAACTTCGTTCTGATTGCAGCTGCTGTGTACTTCGCAGTTGTTATCCCCGTTCAGAAGCTGACCGAACTGGCTACCAAGAACAAGGCTGAGGAAGAGGAAGAAGAGGAAGAGACCGAGATCGCACTCCTCAAGGAGATCCGCGACTCTCTGGCAAAGAAGTAATTTCTCTGCTCTCTCTACCACTAATTTTCAAACCCCCGTATCCCCCGTGGACGCGGGGGTTTTCCGCATCCTCTCTCCCCCGCACACAGAAACACATACACATCCGCTCAAGATAACGCAGAAGGGCTGGGAAGGTGTTACCTTCCCAGCCCTTCTGCGATCCCCCGTTAGGGAAGAATACGTTTAGAGTGCCAGTTCCTTAGCCACAACGTCAGCCAGCTGCTGAGCAACCTCATCAGCCTGCTCCTGAGTTGCAGCTTCAACCATCACACGCACCAGAGGCTCAGTACCGGATGCACGCAGCAGCACACGGCCGCTCTCACCCAGTACACCTTCAGCCTCGCTCACAGCAGCAGCGAGCGCCTCATTGGTCTTCACAGCCGCACGGTCAACGCCCTTGACATTAATCAGGCGCTGCGGGGTGGGCTGCATGCGGGATGCCAGCTCCGAGAGGGTCTGACCGCTTCGTGCCACCTCTGCCGCCAGCTGGATGCCGGTCAGAACGCCGTCACCGGTGGTAGCGTAGTCGCTCATGATAACGTGGCCGGACTGCTCGCCGCCGAGGTTGTAGCCGTGCTCGCGCATAGACTCGAGGACGTAGCGGTCGCCCACAGCGGTGCGGCCGAGGGTAATACCGTGCTCACGCAGGTACAGCTCCAGACCCAGGCTACTCATCACGGTTGCGACGAGGGTGTCCTTTGCTAGCTTACCTTCGCGCTTAGCCGCAACAGCCAGGATAGCCATAATCTGGTCACCGTCTACCAGGTTGCCCTTTTCGTCAACTGCCTGACAACGGTCGGAGTCGCCGTCGTGGGCGATGCCGAGGTCCGCACCGTGCTCAACGACAGCTGCCTGCAGCTTCTCGGGGTGGGTGGAGCCCACGCCGTCGTTGATGTTGGTGCCGTTAGGCTCTACAGCCAGTGCGATGACCTCTGCGCCCAGCGCCTCGAAGGTTGCCGGGGATGCCGCGTAGGCCGCACCGTTTGCGCAATCCAGAACAATCTTCATGCCGACAAGGGGCTTGTCTTCGGGCACGGTGGAGACCAGGTGCTTCACGTAAGCCTCGGTACCGTTTTCCAGGGGCTTGACAGTACCCACAGCACCACCGGTCGGGTAGCGGAAGGACTTCTCGCGGTAGACGCGCTCAATAGCGTCCTCAACGGAGTCTTCCAGCTTCTGGCCGCCGCGGGCCAGGAACTTAATACCGTTGTCCGCTGCGGGGTTGTGCGATGCAGAAATCATCACGCCGAAGTCAGCACCTGTGTGTGCCACCAGGTAAGCTGCTGCGGGGGTGGGGACAATGCCAGCGTCCAGCACGTCAACACCTGCGCTAGCGAAGCCAGCCTTCATTGCAGAGACAATAAAGTCTGCGGAGGCTCGGGAGTCATTTGCAATCACGGCACGGGGGCGTACACCCTCTTCTACCGTGTCAAAACCCAGAACAATAGAAGCCGCCTGCGCGAGCTCCATAGCCAGGGCGGGAGTAATTACATCGTTTGCTAGACCGCGTACGCCGTCGGTTCCAAAAAGTCGTTCAGTCACCCTTTTATTTTACGTTGTGAGTAACTCTGCTTAGGCGTATACACCGTAAATTCTTCACAATCAGAAAGTGATTTTCAACGGCTACATATCTGCTTCATAGCTAAGGTTTTGCGTAAAAGCGCGAAGGTGCCTGCTCTCCGTTCCCGCGTTTGGGAAAAAGAGAGACAGGCACCTTCATAGTGCAAGCTGTTTGCGGTTATATCGCCGCAGGGTTGAGTTTTTTACTCTCCCCTATCTATCGACGCTTACTTGACGACCGGGAAGCCGTCGGGAGAGTCGCCGGACTCATCCTCAAAAACGTCGGATGCGGAGCGGACGATCAGCGAGTCGAGCTCGCCCACGACTGCCTCATCCTTGGAAGGGTAGTCGAACTGGGAGAGCACGTAACGCATTGCTTCCAGACGTGCGCGCTTCTTGTCGTTGGACTTGATAACGGTCCAGGGAGCGTCACCGGTGTGGGTGTAGA
This sequence comes from uncultured Rothia sp., assembly GCF_937976295.1. Lineage (GTDB taxonomy): Bacteria > Actinomycetota > Actinomycetes > Actinomycetales > Micrococcaceae > Rothia. The sequence continues at coordinate 3,638 of NZ_CALJRY010000328.1, forward strand.
AGAACATTGCTTCCTTCGCCGCGGTGTAGTCGTCCCACTTGTCCAGGGATGCCAGGTCGGTGGGGGAAAGCTTCCACTGACGAACCGGGTCGGTACGGCGGGAGGTGAAGCGTGCGAGCTGCTCTTCGCGGGTGACGGAGAACCAGAACTTGATGATGTGGATACCGGAGTTCACCAGCATGCGCTCCAGGTCCGGAACTTCGCGCATGAACTCGAAGTACTGTGCCTGGGTGCAGTAACCCATAACGCGCTCAACGCCGGCACGGTTGTACCAGGAGCGGTCCATCAGGACGATTTCACCGCCGGAGGGCAGGTGCTTGATGTAACGCTGGAAGTACCACTGGGTCTGCTCGATATCGGTCGGCTTCTCCAGTGCGACAACGCGAGCGCCACGGGGGTTCAGGTGCTCGGTGAAGCGCTTAATGGAGCCACCCTTACCTGCTGCGTCACGGCCTTCGAAGATGATGAGGATCTTCTGACCGGTGGACTTAACCCAGAGCTGCAACTTCAGCAACTCAATCTGCAGGGCACGCTTTTCCTTCTCGTATGCCTTACGGCTGAGCTTGGTGTCGTAGGGGTAACCCTTCTTCCATGCCTGAGAGGTTTCGTCGTCCTTCTTGTCCTTGCCGAGGGCACGGGTGAGGGAAGCCATTTCGTCCAGTTCTGCCGAGTAGTCTTCAACGACGGAGGTGCGGCGTGCCTGGGGCTTCAGGGCTTCCTTGATGGCTTGTTTCTTCTCAGAACCGGTGTGTGCGTGTGCGCCTTCAGCGGTGTGCTGGTGGGCTTCAGCCTGAGGAGCCTCCACTGCCTGCTCTTCGGGCTTGGTGGAGGGATTCTGCTCTGCCATGAGTACTCTTTTCTTCCTGTCTGCTTTGACTCTTTAACTCTACCGGTGTGCTCTTCTATGAACAAACGTAACAGTTACAAGCACCCTTAACGTTTAAGACCGGTAGGTACGCAAAACGCCCCGACTCTCCCAATGGGAGAAGCGGGGCGTAACGCTTCGTAAAAACCAGCGATTAACGCTTGGAGAACTGCGAAGCCTTGCGTGCCTTCTTAAGACCAGCCTTCTTACGCTCGATGACGCGTGCGTCACGGGTCAGGTAGCCAGCCTTCTTCAGTGCGGGGCGGTTGTTCTCGCGGTCGATCTCGTTCAGTGCACGAGCGATACCCAGGCGCAGAGCACCTGCCTGACCGGAGGGGCCACCACCGTTGATGCGTGCGATGACGTCGTATGCACCCTCGAGCTCCAGGAGCTTGAAGGGCTGGTTGACGTCCTGCTGGTGCAGCTTGTTGGGGAAGTAGTCTTCCAGGCTACGACCGTTGATGGTCCAGTTGCCGGAACCGGGCACAACGCGAACGCGTGCCACTGCTTCCTTGCGGCGACCAACTGCTGCGCCTGCAACGGTCAGTGCCGGACGTGCTGCCTTAGCCGCTGCGGGGGCAACGGACTCCGAGGTGTAGCTGGTCAGCTCTTCCTCGACTACGATCTGCTCTTCGTTCTGAGCCACGATTTCTCCTATTGTTTCTTCGTAGGCCCGAATTACTGGGCGACCTGGTTGAATTCGTAGGTCTTGGG
>NZ_CALJRY010000329.1 GCF_937976295.1 uncultured Rothia sp.
TGGAAGCCCCGTCGGTTTCGGGGACATTTTCACCCTACCAAACCCTCAGGTAGATATCAGAGAACACTCAAGAGAAGCTTGAAGGTTTTGAGGTATTTCACAGGTTGATCAGCCGATAAAAGCTGAACCCCGTGCACCCGAATGGAAAACCATTCAGGAACACGGGGGTAGTTAGCGCGGAACTAATGTGCCTTACTTAGCGCGGTTCTGAAAATTGAACAGCATCTGCTCCAGCTGACCACGATTCACCAGATCCGTCGCATTAAAAGCGCCGAAATCCGGAGTAATGACATACTGCTGAGTGGACCACAGAATCTCACGGTAGAAAGCGGAACTCGGATTAACATCCGTGAACGAAGAAACACCAGAAACAGCCGGGGAACCCGCCGCACGGTAAGTAAACGCCGCAACAGTAGCGTTCGAAATACCGGCATCCGCGTGGAACTTGCCGTCCGACCAGCCGAAAGTAATGCCCTTCTGGCGAGCCCACACGTAAGCGGCGTAGTTCGGGTCGGTGGTCTTTACATCCGGCCAGGGGGAGACCACCGGGAGGTTCACCTTGGGGCTACCAGCCTGAGCGTACAGTGCCGCCGTCAGCTCGCCGCGAGTAGCGCGCTGCTGTCGCTCCTGGTAAGTGAGCTTCGAGGTCAGGGTCTTGTATTCTCGCGCGGGCGCAGTAGCATCCGTGAAGTTCGGAACACCCTCAAACTTCAGATCCTGATGAGCCATAAGAACACCGCGGTGCTCCGGCGCGTAACCCACAATCGGGGTGATGAGGGGCCTGTCCTTCTTGGTGAGGTCGTAGTCGTAGTCGCTCCACACCTCAATGACGTACTGCTTAGAAGGATTCAGGGTGTTTGCGGGGATCTTGATGGTGCGGTAAAGAGTGCCTCCCTCCAGGCGGGTTACGCCATCGGGACCTTCATAGTAGGACTTCATATCGCTCATCGCCAGGACGGGCGTGGCGGTGCCCTTCTCACGAATCACGTACATGGCACCCTCGCGGCCAGGCAGCTCCTCCCCAACGAAACCCTCACCCTGGACCAACAGCTCCTGATCCTTCGTGGTGTCCTTCAGCGCATCGTACTTCAACTTAGGTGCCATGACCTCAGGATGGTAAGCGCGGGTGTACATCGGATTGTGGGCGATAACGTTCTTACGAGCCCAAATATCCTCAATGCTCGACTGCGGCTGACCCTTAGCCTCGGTCAAAATACCCATCTCGTAACGCACCTCGTCCAGGGTGATACCCGGGAAATAATCGATGGGAGTGTAGAAACTCTCCAGGGCCTTAGCCTTGATGGTCAGCTTAGCCTCAAAAGTGCCGTCATCGGCAATGGTGAAGTCCTGACCCTCCACAAAGCGCAGCATCTTCGACGTCGGAATCTCGTAGCCGGAGGGCGCGTAGTTCGCGGGAGCAATGTACAGCGCTACGGTGCCGTGCTGAGCGCGCCACTCCTTGGTGTAGCCCGCGCCCTTCACGTGGACGGTACCGCCCTTGGTCGTGACGAGGGATGCGTTTACGCCATCGTACTTGTAACCGTCAGGGATGGAAACATTCAGGGTCGGGGTAGCCGCAACGACCTGGTTGGCCGCCTGCGGGGTAGCGGCAACAACGGCGGCATCAGCGGCAGGAGCCGCATTCTGAGCCAGCGCCGGGGTCATCGGCAGAACCATCGCGCCAGCCAACGCCAGCGCGCCGCAACCCTGAGCTGCGCGGAGGAAAGAAGACTTAGAGTTCGGAAGCGAGGACATAACACATCCTTAAAGTCGTTTCTCGCAGGGCTCTGCGGGCTCAACGGCGGGTAGGGAATTCGCCGTTGAATCTGCACACACCCTATGAGAAAAGTGGTTGGAAGCCCCGTCGGTTTCGGGGACATTTTCACCCTACCAAACCCTCAGGTAGATGTCAGGGAACACTCAAGGGATGCTTTAAGGTTCTGGAAAATCTCACACAGTGAGTAGCTGTTAAACGCTGAACCCCGTGCACCCGAACAGAAAACCTGCTTGGGAACACGGGGTTATTCGTGCAGCTAGACGATAAGCAGAGCCAGCTTAGCGAGCTAGCTTAACGAGACTGGAAAGCAGCCAGAACAGTCTCCAAATGGCCGCGAGTCAGCAGTTGCTTAGGAAGGAAATACTGACCATCGTACACGGTGGGCAAATTCTGGCTAGCCCACACGATCTCGCGGTAGAACGCAGAACCAGGCTTAACATCCACATAGGGGGAATCGCCCGTCACCGCAGGCGAACCAGCCGCGCGGTAAGTGAATGCCGCAACCGTAGCATTCGAAATGCCGGCATCAGCGTGGAACTTACCATCCGACCATCCGAAAGTAATACCCTTCTGACGAGCCCACACATAGGCGGCGTAGTTCGGGTCGTCAGTCTTCACATCCGGCCAGGGGGAGACTTCCGGCAGCTTCACCTCGGGCGCGCCAGCCTGAAGGTACAGGGCCACCGCCAGCTCACCACGGGTAGCGCGTTCCTTGCGCTGCTCATCGGTCAAGCTAGGCTTCTTATCCTCAGTAGCGTCAGAGCCCTTGAAATTCAGGTCCTGAGAAGCCAACAGCTCACCGCGACCCTCGGGCGCCTTGCCGACAACGGGGGCCAGGAACTCACCGCTCTCGCTGTAGCCGTCATTCGCCCAGACCTCCACCACGTACTTCTTCGAAGCGTCCAAAGTGTTAGCAGGAACCTTCACGGTGCCGTTCACTACGCCGTTCACATACTCAAAGGCACGGTCGTGGTGGTTGTACTCAATGATGTCGCTGGTCGCCAGAACCGGGGTGTTCGAACCCTTCTCACGGATTACATACTGAACACCCTTAACGGAGTGAATCTCACCGTAGAAACCGGTACCCGAGAAGTAAACCTCCTGATCTGCGGCAGTGTCACCCAGAGCCTTGTATTCCACCTTGGGAGCGAACGGGCTGGGACGGAACGCCTGAGTTTGCACCGGAATACGGCGAATCACATTCTTACCAGCCCACAAATCCTCAATGGTCAGCTGGGGCTGACCCTGCTGCTCAGCAACCAGGTCAACCTCGTAACGCACCTCGTAAGGCAGGATACCGGGGAAGTAGTAGCGAGGCTCATAGTAGCGCTGAAGCACGTCCGGCTTGACCGTCAGCTGAGCATCCAAGGTGCCGTCCTCAGCAATGGTGAAGTCCTTACCCTCCTCAAAACGCAACGGCGTGTCATCAGCGGGCAGAAGGTCACCATCAGGCACACCCTGAGAAGCGGCCAGATAAATCGCCACGTTGCCGTGCTTCTCACGCCACTCCTTAGTGAAACCCGAACCCTTCACGTGGACGGTACCGCCCTCGAAGGTGTACAGCAACTGAGCCTTGCCGTCATACAGAACCTCGAACGTCGGGGTATCCTCCTGGGTTGCCTTAGCACCCGGAACATCCGCAGCCTGCGAACCATCAGAACCATTGAAGTTCAGCGTCTGAGAAGCGAGCAGAGTACCGCGACCCTCGGGTGCCTTGCCAACAACGGGGGTCACCAGGTCTTCGCTACCCT
>NZ_CALJRY010000330.1 GCF_937976295.1 uncultured Rothia sp.
GTCGTATGCGCTACATCGGTATCTTCCTCTACGATGCAGACCGCGTGACTGAGGCTGCTTCGGTTGAGGATGAGAAGGACCTTTACGAGGCTCAGCTGTCGCTGATGCTTGATCCTTCGGATCCGGCTGTGATTGAGCAGGCTCGTAAGAACGACATCCCCGATGCGTGGATTACTGCAGCTCAGAAGTCGCCCGTGTACAAGCTGGCGAAGGAGTGGAAGGTGGCTCTGCCCCTGCACCCCGAGTACCGCACCATGCCGATGGTTTGGTACGTGCCGCCGCTGTCTCCGATTGTTGACCTGCTCAAGGAGCAGGGCCACGATGCAGAGAACAGCAACAACCTGTTCGGCGCTATTGAGTCTCTCCGTATTCCGGTTGAGTACCTGGCTGAGCTGTTCACCGCTGGTGACACTGAGGTTGTTACTAACGTTCTGCGCCGCCTGGCTGCGATGCGTTCGTACATGCGTGACATCAACCTCGGTGGCGAAGGCAACGAGGAGATTGCTCAGGCTGTCGGCATGACCGGTCAGCAGGTGTACGAGATGTACCGCCTGATGGCTATCGCTAAGTACAACGAACGTTACGTCATTCCTAAGGCTCACATGGAAGACGCCCACAACCTTGAGGAAATGGGTTGCTCCCTGAGCGTGGATGGCGGACCCGGCATGTACGGCGATGCGTTCAACGACATGGAGGGTCGCCCGACCCCCGTGTCCACCGGTGTCTACGAGGCTAACAACAAGGTCAGCTTGTTCAGCTGGGACGGTTCTTCCCGTCCTGACGGCCTCTTCCCGAATACCACCGGAAAGAAGTAATAAGTGGCTGGATTCTTTTCCAAGCTCATGGGCAAGGCCGGTTCCGAGGCTGCTGTCTCGGAGCCGGCTCAGCCGGAGAACCCGTTCGATATCGATTACGGTCCCGGCGAGGATAAGGACTCGGTAATCTACCAGGTGAGCGGTATGCTCCTGGGCTACCCCGATGAGGAAACTCTGAAGGTTTTGCCCGAACTGGTTGAGATTACCGCTTCCACTCAGGATGAGGCTTTCATTGCTGCCGTAGATGCGGTTCAGCAGTGGCTGACTTCTAAGGACCTGGAGGATGTGCAGTCCGAGTACGTGCAGGAATATGACCTTTCGCGTCGTCACTCTCTGCATCTGTCCTACTGGACCGATGGCGATACCCGCCGCCGTGGTGAGACTCTTCTGCGTTTCAAGCAGATGTACCGCGACTCCGGTATGTTGACTGTTTTGAACGGTGAGCTTCCGGATTACCTGCCGCTGGTGCTGGAGTTCTGTGCGTTGGTGGATCGCCGTAAGGGCCGTTCTGCTTTGCAGGCGTACCGTCCGTCCCTTGAGCTTCTTCGTCTGTCCATGAAGGACGGAAATCTGCCCCACTACGGGTTGTTGCAGAGCATCTGCGATACCCTTCCTGGCGTCTCTCCGCAGACTCAGGAGGAGGTTCAGAAGATGGCTGGCTACGGCCCTCCCGTCGAGACTGTTGGCCTGAATGGTTACGCTGATCATCAGTTGCTCCAGCAGGCTTCGGCTCGTTCTAACTAGTTTTATCCCTTGTGAGGAGACAACACGTGTACGTACTTGCTTCTGAGAACGCAGGACATGCTGCACAGGCTGTAGCCGATCCGGGTATTGTTGACATCCTGCTGTGGGGCGTTCTGCCCTATGTTGCACTGGTCGTTCTGATTGGTGGCACCATTTGGCGTTACCGTACTGACCAGTTCGGATGGACTACCCGCTCGTCCCAGGTCTATGAGTCGAAGCTGCTGCGCATCGCTTCGCCCCTGTTCCACTACGGTCTTGCGGCCGTTTTCCTTGGTCACGTTGGTGGCCTGGTTGTTCCCAAGTCGTTTACCGACCTGTTCTTGTCGGAAGACGCTTACCACATGATGGCGCTGGTTGTTGGTTCTGCCGCAGCGATTGCGACCATTGTTGGTATGTTCATTCTGATTGGTCGCCGCGCTTCGAATTCTCGTGTTCGTTCGGCTACCACTCGTAATGACGTCCTGATGTATGTCGTTTTGGTTCTGGTGATTCTCGCTGGCACTGCGGCTACTCTGCTTTCGGCTGTGAACCCCTCGGGCGGTTTGCCTCCGGTGAATGGTCACGAGGTTCACTTCAACTACCGTGAGACCATCGCTGTTTGGTTCCGTTCGCTGTTCTACTTCCACCCTGAGGTAGCTTTGATGGTGAATATTCCCGTGGCTTTCAAGATTCACATCGTGGTGGCTATGGTTCTGTTCATCATTTGGCCCTTTACCCGCCTGGTGCATGCACTGACTGTGCCCCTGCACTACCTCTTCCGACCCTACACCGTGTACCGCACTCGTGGCGGCCAGCGTGTTGGTGCACGTCGAGGTTGGGATCCGGTAGGCACTCTCCCTCGTGAGCGCGCCGACCGCTAATACACATATCCATATTGCAAAAGAGGAAATATGAGCACCCCTGCTGCACCGAGCTACGACCTGAAGAATGGTCAGCTCCGTAACGTTCTGCTTGCAACCTTCGCCTCGACCATTGGTTTCTGGGCGTGGACCGTTGTCGGCCCGCTGGCAAAGATGTATGCAAAGCAGATGCACCTGGACGCTGGTATGACCAGCCTTCTGGTTGCTATGCCGATTTTTATCGGCGCTATTGGCCGTATTCCCGTTGGCGGTCTGACTGACCGCTACGGTGGTCGTATTATGTTCACCGTTGTTCTGGCGATTAGCGCACCCCTGGTCTTCCTGGTTGGTGTTGCTGGTCAGATGAACTCGCTGCCCATGCTGCTTGTTGTGGCGTTCTTCCTGGGTATTGCGGGTACCGTGTTCGCTGTGGGTATTCCCTTCAGCTCCGCATGGTATGACGCTTCCAAGAAGGGCTTTGCGACCGGTGTGTTCGGTGCCGGCATGGTGGGTACTGCAATTTCTGCATTCGCTACCCCCCGCCTGGTGCAGGGTATTGGTTACTTCCAGACTCACGTTCTGATCGCTGTTATCTGTGCTGTGACCGCTGCTATTTCTTTCTTCTGCTTGAAGGACTCTCCGGCAACTGTAGGCCGTGAGGTTACTCCGCTGATGCCGAAGATTGTTCAGGCATTCAAGGTGAAGACCACTTGGCAGCTGTGCTTCCTCTACGCTGTTGTGTTCGGTGCGTTCGTGGCATTCTCGAACTACCTGCCTACTTACCTGAGCAACATCTACAGCTACAATGCTAACGACGCTGGTATGCGTGCGGCTGGCTTTGCGGTTGCTGCTGTGATCGCTCGTCCCTTCGGTGGTGTGCTGGCTGATAAGTTCGGTCCGAAGATTATCACCCTCATCTCCCTGGGTGGTGTGGTGATTCTGGCAGTTATTACCGCGTTCCAGCCTGATGCTGAGCACGTGTATGGTGCTGTCTTCATTCTGATGGCTACTCTGCTGGGTCTGGGCCACGGCTCGGTCTTCGGCTGGGTGGGTCGTGCTGCTGACCCGAAGAACGTTGGCGCGGTGTCCGGTGTGATTGCTGCTGCTGGTGCTCTGGGTGGCTTCTTCCCGCCGCTGGTGATGGGTGCAACCTACAACCAGGCTGAGAACAACTACTTTGTTGGTCTGATGTTGCTGGCTGTGACTGCAGCTCTGGCTTTCCTGTCGGCATTCCTGGTACCGCACGGTGGCAAGCCCAACCACGCTAAGTAGGGTCTTCTAGTACATCCTTCTGCGGGATGTATGTGAAGTTTGCTTTGACTGAGTCCGGCTCGTTTTCTCTTCGGAGAGAACGAGCCGGGCTTTGTGCGTTTCTGCTGTTTTTCGTTTAACAGGGAGGGGGTTTAGCGGGGCAGAAGACTTTGATGTTTAGGCATGTCGAATGTTGGTAAAGCTGGCGAAACTTTGTGGAGATGTGGGACACTTAAGATGTTCGACTCGTCGCAATAGCGCGACGTGACCCCTCTACGGTTTGCGCCGACCAATAGGAGAATCCTATGTCCTTTATTGAACGTCATCTCGGCCCCCGTTCCGCAGACGCAGAGCAGATGCTCGAAACCCTCGGATATTCTTCCCTGGATGCGCTGATGGACGCTGTCGTCCCCTCCCAGATTCGCCTTGACGGCGATCTGCAGCTGCCTGCTCCGCTGTCGGAGCATGAGGCTCAGGCAAAGATTGCCGGCTATGCAGCGAAGAATAAGGTTCTCGTCCAGATGATTGGTGCCGGATACTACGATGCTGTAACCCCCGCGGTTCTGCGCCGTAACATTCTGGAAAACCCCGGTTTCTACACTTCTTACACCCCGTACCAGGCTGAGATTTCTCAGGGTCGTCTGGAGGCTCTGCTGAACTTCCAGAACACCGTGATGGAGCTGACCGGCCTGGAGATTGCAAACTCCTCCCTGCTGGATGAGGCATCCGCGGTGGCTGAAGCAGCTGTCATGATGCATCGTGCAAACCGCAAGGTGAAGAACGGCTTCTTCGCTATTGACTCCCGTTGCCTGCCTCAGGTTATTTCGGTGACTCGTGGCCGTGCAGAGATGCTCGGCATTCCTTTTGTGATTACTGACTTCTCCGAGGGTCTGCCCGAGGGTGACCTGTACGGTGTCATCCTGGCGTACCCCGGTCAGGAAGGCGATATTCGCGATATTGAGCCGCTGATTAAGGCCGCTAAGGAGCGTAACGCTCTCGTCACTGTGGACGCCGACCTGCTGGCTCTGACCCTGCTGAAGTCCCCGGGTGAGCTGGGCGCTGATATTGTTGTGGGTAACACTCAGCGTTTCGGTCTGCCCTTCTTCTTCGGCGGCCCCCACGCAGCGTATATGGCTGTTCGCAAGGGTATGGAGCGCACCATGCCTGGTCGTCTGGTGGGTGTTTCTAAGGACTCTGCCGGTAAGCCCGCGTACCGTCTGGCTCTGCAGACTCGTGAGCAGCACATCCGCCGTGAGAAGGCTACCTCCAATATTTGTACTGCTCAGGCTCTGTTGGCGATTGTTGCTGGCGCGTACGCGATGTACCACGGCCCTGAGGGTCTGCGCGCTATCGCAAACCGTCTGCACACCAATGCCGCTCGTGTTGCCACTGCGCTGAAGGCAGCAGGTTACGGTATTGCTCACGATACTTTCTTCGACACCGTCGTGGTGGAGGCTGCTGGCCGTGCCGATGAGCTGGTTGCGAAGGCTCTGGAAGCTGGCGTGAACATCCGCCGCTTCGACGAGAACCGTGTTGGTATCTCTGTGGGTGAGTCTCACGGTGAGGAACTGCTCAAGAGCCTGGTCGAGGCTCTGGGCGGCACCCTGGGCGAGGCAGATGCACAGTACGATCTGCCCGCTGAGCTACTGCGTACCGATGACTACATGCAGCACCCGATTTTCCACAAGTACCGCTCCGAGACCGAGATGATGCGCTACCTGCGTCACCTCGCTGATAAGGACCTGGCGCTTGACCGCACTATGATTCCGCTGGGTTCGTGCACTATGAAGCTGAACGCAGCGGCTGAGATGGAGCCCATCTCCTGGCCCGAGTTCGCGAACATTCACCCGCTGGTCCCGGAGGACCAGGCTGAGGGCTGGCACGAGCTGATTAAGGACCTGAGCGAGTGGCTGGTTGCTATTACCGGTTATGATGCTATCTCTCTGCAGCCGAACTCGGGTGCGACCGGTGAGTACGCTGGTCTGCGCGCTATCCGTTCCTTCCACGAGGCTAATGGTGACCACGAGCGCGACACCGTCCTGATTCCGCTGTCTGCTCACGGCACCAACGCAGCATCTGCCGCTCTGGCTGGTCTGAAGGTTGCCGGTGTGGCAACTGCGGCTGACGGTTCGATTGATGTTGACGACCTGAAGGCAAAGATTGAGAAGTACGGCCCCAAGGTTGCCGGCATCATGATTACCTACCCCTCCACCCACGGTGTGTTTGAGGAGCAGGTTGCTGAGGTCTGCCAGCTGGTTCACGAGGCAGGTGGCCAGGTGTACCTGGATGGTGCGAACCTGAACGCTCAGATGGGCTTCGCTCAGCCCGGTAAGTTCGGCGGCGACGTTTCGCACCTGAACCTGCACAAGACCTTCTCCATTCCTCACGGTGGTGGCGGCCCCGGTGTTGGCCCTCTGGCTGTTCGTGAGCACCTGGCGAAGTTCCTGCCCGGTGACGCATACCGCGCTGACTCTGAGGGTAAGCTCCCCAACGATGCTGCACTGCCGATTTCGCAGGCGTTCTTCGGTTCTGCCGGCGTTCTGCCGATTAGCTGGATGTACATTGCGATGACTGGTGCTCAGGGTCTGAAGGACTCTTCGCAGTACGCGGTTCTGAACGCTAACTACATTGCGAAGAAGCTCAACGACAAGTACCCGGTGCTGTACACCGGCCCCGGCGGTCTGGTCGCTCACGAGTGCATCCTGGACCTGCGTCAGCTGACCGATCAGTCTCATGTGACTGCTGAGGATGTCTGCAAGCGTCTGATGGACTTCGGCTTCCACGCTCCGACTCTGGCGTTCCCGGTTCCGGGCACTCTGATGGTTGAGCCGACTGAGTCTGAGTCGAAGGAAGAGCTGGACCGCTTCATTGAGGCAATGGAGACCATCTACGACGAGATTATCGAGGTGGCTGAGGGCAAGGTCGCTGTGGAGGATTCGGTTCTGCGCAACGCACCGCACACCGTTGATGTGGTGAGCGCTGATGAGTGGGATCGCCCCTACAGCCGTACCAAGGCAGCTTTCCCGGTTCCGAGCCTGCGCGCTAACAAGTACTTCACCTCGGTGGGTCGTATCGACGGCGCTGGCGGTGACCGTAACTTCGTGTGCGAATGCCCCCCGATGGAGGCTTTCGACCTGGAAGCATAAGGAGCCTGTAATGCTCCTGGGTAGGCTGTAGCGGTCTACCTGCCTCACCCGTCCTCAGATTTCTGGGGGCGGGTGGGGATCGCCTCTGCAGCGTATTTCGTGTCTGTGGGGGTGAAAGAAATCTATGACGATTGAACGATAACAGCACAAGGCTGTGCGTGAGGAGAATCTAATGTCCCCCAAGAAGACCTCTCTGTACTCTGTCCACGAGAAGCTTGGCGCTTCTTTCACCGACTTTGGCGGCTGGGATATGCCCCTGAAGTACGCTAATGACGTTGCTGAGCATGAGGCTGTCCGTACTCGTGCCGGTATTTTCGACCTGTCTCATATGGGTGAGTTCCGCGTGACCGGTCCGGATGCGGGCGCGTTCCTGGATTACGCTCTGGTGTCGAACATGTCCATCCTGAAGGTCGGTAAGGCAAAGTACTCGATTCTGGTCAACGACAAGGGCGGCGTGATTGACGACCTGATTACTTACCGTCTGGGCGATGAAGAGTTCATGGTTGTTCCGAACGCTGCGAACATTGACACTGACTTCGCGGCGATGAGCGAGCGCCTGGGTGATTTCAACGTTGAGTTTGTGAATGAGTCGGAGCAGACTTCTCTGGTGGCTGTTCAGGGTCCTCGTGCTGAGGAGATTCTGCTGGCTGCTGGCGTGTCTGATGAAGAGGCTGTCCGTGAGCTGAAGTACTACGCTTCGGTACCGCTGACTGTTGCCGGCGTTGATGTTTTGCTGGCTCGTACCGGTTACACCGGTGAGGATGGCTTTGAGCTGTTCGTTCCGAATGAGAAGGCTGTTGAGCTGTGGGATAAGCTGGCTGCTGCCGGTGAGCCTTTCGGTATGATTCCTGCCGGTCTGGCTTCTCGTGACTCCCTGCGTCTTGAGGCTGGTATGCCGCTGTACGGTCACGAGCTGGGTCTGGATATTACTCCGTTTGAGTCCGGTCTGGGCCGTCTGGTTGAGATTGCTCTGGAGAAGAAGGCTGCTGACTTTGTGGGCCGTGAGGCTCTGGCTGAGCTGGCGAAGAGCGAGTCGAAGCGCATCCTGGTTGGTTTGAAGGCTCAGGCGAAGCGTCCTGCTCGTGCCGGTTCTAAGCTGGTGGATGCTGAGGGTAATGAGATTGGTGAGGTTACCTCCGGTATTCCTTCTCCGACTCTGGGCTTCCCGATTGCTATGGCGCTGGTGAACCGTGAGTTCTCTGAGGTTGGTTCTACTGTGGATGTTGATATCCGCGGTAAGCGTGCTCCGTTTGATGTTGTGGCTCTGCCGTTCTACAAGCGTGAGAAGTAAGAGTTTTTCTGCAGATAATCTGTAGGGCAGAGGCGTCGTGTCCCGTGTGGGCACGACGCCTTTTCTGCGCCGTGAGGTGGGCGTTGAGTAGTGGGGGAGGGGTGAGGTGTTCTAAGCCTTAGTTTGTGATGGTTCTGAAGTGCGTTAGGATTAGAGCGGTCAGTCAAGGGTGATTGTCCGCACGTAGAGACCGCAGATTGATGTGTTCTGCCTCTGTTGAGGGGCGCGTATCTTTTGGCGCGGTGCACAGACATTTTTATTTGAAGGACAGAACATGGCTATTAACCAGAGCGCACCCAGCAGCGCCCAGAAGAAGGCAGAGGCTCTGCCGTACGACATCAGTGTTTTTGAGATGTTCAGCATTGGTGTGGGTCCTTCGAGCTCGCATACCGTGGGGCCGATGCGCGCTTCGAACCGTTTTGTGGCGGAGCTGATTGATGAGGGTCTGTTGGACCGTGTGACGGGCATACATGTTGACCTGTATGGTTCGTTGGCGGCTACGGGTGCTGGTCACGGCACGATGAGTGCTGCGTTGAAGGGCTTGTGTGGTTTTGTTCCGGAGACGATTAATATCGCTGATTCTGAGGCGATGATTGAGCGTAATAGTGTGGACGGCACGCTGCCTCTGGCGGGTTACCCGTCTTCTGCTTACGGTGTGAGTGCTCCCGGTGGTGAGGAGCAGAAGGTGTACGGCCCGGTGGTGAAGTACCGCGAGCTGGATATGACTCTGCGCCCTCTGACTGTTTTGCCGCGCCATACGAACGGTATGAAGATCGCGGCGTTTGCGGGTGAGCAGTTGTTGTTGGAGCGTACCTACTATTCGATTGGTGGCGGCTTCATTGTTGAGGGTGATGAGGAGGCGACCGGTGGTGCGTCGCTGATGAACCCTCCGTATCCGTTCGGTTCGGCTACTGAGCTGCTGGAGATGGCGAATGAGTCTGGTCTGTCGATTGCGCAGTTGAAGATGGCGAATGAGTGTTCTCTGCGTTCGGAGCAGGAGGTCCGTGACGGCATCCTGCATATCTACCGTGTGATGAAGGAGTGCATTGGCTCTTCGCTGGCGCGTGTGGGTTATTTGCCTGGTCCTCTGAAGGTGCGTTGCCGTGCGGGTGCGTGGCACCGCGATTTGATGGTGGAGGACCCTTCGAAGTCTCCTGAGTTCGCTATTGACTGGGTGAATCTGATTGCTTTGGCGGTCAATGAGGAGAACGCTTTTGGCGGTCGCGTGGTGACTGCTCCGACGAATGGTGCTGCGGGTATTATTCCGGCGGTGCTGCATTACGCGATGAATTACACGCAGGGTATTCGCCATTGCGGTCAGGCTGCCCGTGATCAGGCTGTTGTTGATTTCTTCTTGGCGTCTTCTGCTGTGGGTGTGCTGTATAAGAAGCGTGCCTCGATTTCTGGTGCTGAGGTGGGTTGCCAGGGTGAGGTGGGTAGCGCCTCCTCGATGGCTGCTGCCGGTTTGGCGCAGGTGATGGGTGGTACTCCTGAGCAGGTTGAGAATGCTGCTGAGATTGCGATGGAGCACAACTTGGGTCTGACGTGTGACCCGGTGGGTGGTCTGGTGCAGATTCCGTGTATTGAGCGTAATGCGATGGCTGCGTCGAATGCTGTGACGGCGGCTCGTATGGCGTTGCGTGGCGATGGTACGCACCGTGTGTCGTTGGATCAGGTGATTGAGACGATGCGTCAGACCGGTCTGGATATGTCTCACCGTTATAAGGAGACGTCCATGGGTGGTTTGGCTGTGAATGTGGTGGAATGCTAGGTGCACGCCGTGGCAGGTTTGCACTCCTGATGAGGGTGTGGTAGACAGAAGGGATTTCTTCCTGTATCGTTAGTATTTACGCTTTCCCTAACCTTTGTGCCTTCATATAGCGGTGGGCACGGGCTGAAGGTGACGTTTTTCCGTCCGACTCTATAGCTTCGAGCACCGTTCTATTCGGGGGCTGAGGTTGTCGTGTCGCCGGTAAAGTCGCCGGGAGGCTGATTGCTAACAGACATGTCTGTGGAAGGATCCCCATTTTGGTCGCTTCGAGCACCTCGAATCATGACGCCGCTAACGGCGCAGAGAACGTCTCGCGCCGAATTTCATTCGCGAAGATTAACGAACCGCTGAAGGTTCCCAACCTGCTTGCTATCCAGACCGATAGCTTCGACCGCCTCGTGGGTAACGAGCGCTGGGCGGAGCGTCTGGAAAAGGCGCAGGCTGCTGGTGACACTTCTGTCCCCGCTCAGTCCGGTCTGGCTGAGATTTTTGAAGAAATCTCCCCGATTCGTGACTTCCAGGAGACTATGCAGCTCTCCTTCTCTGAGCCTGAGTTTGCTGACCCCAAGTACTCTGTTGAGGAGTGCAAGGACCGTGACGCAACCTACTCGGCTCCGCTGTACATTAAGGCTGAATTCATGAACCTCGCTACTGGCGAGGTCAAGCAGCAGACCCTGTTCATGGGTGACTTCCCCCTGATGACCGAGGCCGGCACCTTCGTTATTAACGGTACTGAGCGTGTGGTCGTTTCTCAGCTGGTGCGTTCCCCCGGTGCTTACTTTGAGAAGGCTCCGGACCGTACCTCCGATAAGGACATTTACTCTGCCCGCGTGATTCCTTCCCGCGGTGCATGGTTCGAGCTTGAGATTGATAAGCGCGACCAGGTGGGCGTGCGTCTGGACCGTAAGCGTAAGCAGTCTGTGACTGTTCTGCTGAAGGCTCTGGGCTGGACCGAGTCCAAGATTCTGGCTGAGTTCGGTCAGTACGACTCCATCCGCGCAACCCTGGAGAAGGACTCCGTTAAGGACCGCGATGAGGCTCTGCTGGACATCTACCGCAAGCTGCGTCCGGGCGAACCCCCGACGGTTGAAGCTGCCCAGGCTCTGCTGGACAACATGTACTTCACCCCGCGCCGCTACGACCTGGCGAAGGTTGGCCGTTACAAGCTGAACCGTAAGCTCGGCGTGGACATTCCCATGGATTCCCCCGAGGCTTCCGTTCTGAGCCAGGACGACATCGCTCAGATGATTCGTTACCTCTGCGCTCTGCACGCAGGCGAGACCAGCATCCCCGGCGTCCGCGACGGCGAGGAAATCTCCCTCAAGATCGATATCGACGACATCGATCACTTCGGCAACCGTCGTATCCGCACCGTGGGCGAGCTCATTGAGAACCAGATCCGTACCGGTCTGTCCCGTATGGAGCGCGTGGTTCGCGAGCGCATGACCACCCAGGACGTGGATGCTATTACCCCGCAGTCTCTGGTGAACATCCGCCCCGTCGTGGCAGCTATCAAGGAGTTCTTCGGTACTTCTCAGCTGTCGCAGTTCATGGACCAGAACAACCCGCTGGCAGGTCTGACCCACAAGCGTCGTCTGTCCGCACTGGGCCCGGGCGGTCTGTCCCGTGACCGTGCAGGCATGGAAGTTCGAGACGTCCACCCCTCGCACTACGGTCGTATGTGCCCCATTGAAACCCCTGAAGGCCCGAACATTGGTCTGATTGGTTCGCTGGCAACCTACGGTCGCATCAACTCCTTCGGTTTCATTGAGACCCCCTACCGTGTGGTGACTGACGGCCGCGTGACCGATGAGGTCCGCTACCTGACCGCTGACGATGAGAAGTCTGTCGTTATCGCACAGGCAAACGCACCGCTGAACGCTGACCGCACCTTTGCTGAGAACGAGGTTCTCTGCCGTGCGGGCGACGGTTCTGGTGAAGCTGTTCTGGTTGCTCCCGGCGCCGTACAGTACATGGACGTTTCCCCGCGCCAGATGGTGTCTGTGGCTACCGCCCTGATTCCTTACCTGGAGCACGACGACGCTAACCGAGCACTGATGGGTGCTAACATGCAGCGTCAGGCTGTGCCCCTGCTGGAGTCTGAGGCTCCCGTGGTTGGTACCGGTATGGAGAAGTACGCAGCACTGGATTCCGGTGACTCCGTGCTCGCGAAGAAGCCCGGTGTGGTTTCCTCTGTGGACGCTAAGACTGTTATCGTTCGTAACGACGACGGCTCTGTCTCCACCTACCCGATCATGAAGTTCTCCCGCTCGAACCCGGGTAACTGCTACAACCAGCGCGTTGTGGTGAAGGAAGGCCAGCGCGTCGAATACCGCGACGTTATTGCTGACGGCCCCTCCACCGACGGTGGCGAGCTGGCACTGGGTAAGAACCTGCTCGTGGCGTACATGCCGTGGGAAGGCCTGAACTACGAGGATGCGATCATCCTCTCCCAGCGCATGGTTTCTGAGGACGTGCTGACCTCGATCCACATTGAGGAGCACGAGATTGACGCCCGCGACACCAAGCTGGGCCCCGAGGAGATTACCCGCGATATCCCGAACGTGTCCGAGGATGTTCTCTCGGCTCTGGACGAGCGCGGCATCATCCACATCGGTGCTGAGGTTGAGGCTGGCGACATCCTGGTCGGTAAGGTCACCCCCAAGGGTGAGACCGAGCTGACCCCCGAGGAGCGCCTGCTGCGCGCAATCTTCGGTGAGAAGTCTCGCGAGGTTCGTGACACCTCCCTGAAGGTTCCTCACGGTGAGTCCGGTACCGTCATTGGTATCCGCATCTTCGACCGCGAGAGCAACGATGAGGACGATCTGCCCCCGGGCGTGAACCAGCTGGTCCGCGTGTACGTGGCTCAGAAGCGTAAGATTACCGACGGCGACAAGCTTGCAGGCCGCCACGGTAACAAGGGTGTTATTTCCAAGATTCTGCCGATCGAGGATATGCCCTTCCTGGAAGACGGTACCCCCGTGGACGTTATCCTGAACCCGCTGGGCGTGCCCGGTCGTATGAACATTGGTCAGGTTCTGGAAGTCCACACCGGTTGGCTGGCTAAGCAGGGTTGGAAGATTGAGGGCGAGCCCGAGTGGCTCAAGCGCATGCCGAACTTCCCGAAGGAATCCGGCCCGACCCGCCTGGCAACCCCGGTGTTCGACGGTGCCCACGAGGACGAGCTGTTCGACCTCATGGACCACTCGAACCCGAACCGCGATGGTGACCGTCTGATCAACCGTTCCGGTAAGGCACGTCTGATTGACGGCCGTTCCGGTGAGCCGTTCCCGGACCCGATTTCGGTTGGTTACCAGTACATCCTGAAGCTGCACCACCTGGTGGATGACAAGATTCACGCTCGTTCCACCGGTCCGTACTCGATGATTACCCAGCAGCCCCTGGGTGGTAAGGCGCAGTTCGGTGGTCAGCGCTTCGGTGAGATGGAAGTGTGGGCGCTGGAAGCATATGGCGCCGCATATACCCTGCAGGAAATCCTGACCGTCAAGTCCGATGACGTGGCGGGCCGTGTGAAGGTTTACGAGGCTATCGTGAAGGGTGAGAACATCCCTGAGCCGGGTATCCCCGAATCCTTCAAGGTTCTTATCAAGGAAATGCAGTCTCTGTGCCTGAACGTTGAGGTGCTCTCCACCGACGGCAAGATTATTGAGATGAGCGACTCGGAGGAAGAAGGCTTCCGGGCAGCAGAAGATATGGGCGTGAGCCTGACCCACGACGAGCCTAGCTCCGTCGACGAGGTATAAGCACCGCCTCCTTCTAGGGTGGGGAACCCCGCATGCGCTCGCATGCGTTGTGGGGTTCCCGCCCGCTAACCCAAGTCTTCAGAAACTTACAGAAAGAGATTAGGACCGATATGTCCAACGAATCTTCGCTTGGTTTGATGCGAATTGGCCTCGCCACCGCCGACGACATCCGTCGTTGGTCCTTTGGTGAGGTTAAGAAGCCCGAGACCATCAACTACCGTACCCTGAAGCCCGAGAAGGACGGTCTCTTCGACGAGCGTATCTTCGGCCCCACCAAGGACTGGGAGTGCTACTGCGGTAAGTACAAGCGCGTGCGCTTCAAGGGCATTGTGTGTGAGCGCTGTGGTGTTGAGGTGACCCGCTCTAAGGTACGTCGTGAGCGTATGGGCCACATTGAGCTGGCTGCTCCTGTTACCCACATTTGGTACTTCAAGGGTGTTCCTTCCCGCCTGGGTTACCTGCTGGATCTGGCTCCGAAGGACCTGGAGAAGGTCATTTACTTCGCTGCGTACATGATCACTAAGGTTGACGAGGAGGCTCGTCACGAGGATCTGCCGATGCTGCAGGCTGCTCACGACCGTGAGAAGCAGGAGCTTGAGGCTGCCCTGAACGCTGACGTGAACGCTATCAACCGTGAGGTTGAGGTTGAGCTGGCTCGTATTGAGGCAGAGGGCGGCAAGGCTGCTGAGAAGCGCAAGCTGCGCGATAACGCTGAGCGTCAGCTCGCGTCGGTGCGTAAGCGTTACGAGCGCGAGGTCGAGCACCTGGATCGCGTATGGGATCGCTTCAAGAACCTGAAGGTCGCTGACCTTGAGGGTGACGAGGCGCTGTACCGTTCCATGATTGATAAGTACGGCCTGTACTTTGAGGGCGCGATGGGCGCAGAGGCTATTAAGAAGCGTCTGGAGTCCTTCGACCTGGAGGCTGAGGCTGAGGCTCTCAAGGAGATCATTCAGACCGGTAAGGGCCAGAAGAAGACCCGCGCTCTGAAGCGCCTGAAGGTTGTTAACGCCTTCCTGACCACTAACAACTCCCCGCTGGGTATGGTCCTGGATGTTGTTCCGGTTATTCCGCCGGAACTGCGCCCGATGGTTCAGCTGGACGGTGGCCGTTTCGCGACCTCCGACCTGAACGACCTGTACCGTCGTGTGATCAACCGTAACAACCGTTTGAAGCGTCTGCTGGAGCTGGGTGCTCCTGAGATTATTGTGAACAACGAGAAGCGTATGCTGCAGGAAGCTGTGGACTCGCTGTTCGATAACGGTCGTCGCGGTCGCCCGGTGACCGGCCCCGGTAACCGCCCCCTGAAGTCTCTGTCTGACATGCTGAAGGGTAAGCAGGGTCGTTTCCGTCAGAACCTGCTCGGTAAGCGTGTTGACTACTCGGGTCGTTCCGTGATTGTGGTTGGTCCTCAGCTGCAGATGCACCAGTGTGGTCTGCCCAAGCAGATGGCGCTGGAGCTGTTCAAGCCCTTCGTTATGAAGCGTCTGGTGGAGCTGAGCCACGCTCAGAACATTAAGAGCGCTAAGCGTATGGTTGAGCGTTTCCGCCCGCAGGTTTGGGACGTTCTGGAAGAGGTTATTGCTGAGCACCCGGTTCTGCTGAACCGTGCACCTACCCTGCACCGCCTCGGTATTCAGGCGTTTGAGCCGAAGCTGGTTGAGGGTAAGGCTATTCAGCTGCACCCGCTGGTTTGCTCCGCGTTCAACGCTGACTTCGACGGTGACCAGATGGCAGTTCACCTGCCGCTGTCTCCCGAGGCTCAGGCTGAGGCTCGTATCCTCATGCTGTCCTCGAACAACATCCTGAAGCCTTCGGATGGCCGCCCTGTGGCTGTCCCCTCGCAGGATATGATCATTGGTCTGTACCACCTGACCAGCCCCCGCGATGGTCAGAAGAACGAGGGTCACGCTTTCTCCTCGGTGGCTGAGGCTCTGATGGCGATGGATCGTCACGAGATTGAGCTGTACACCAAGGTTAAGATTCGCCTTGATGGTGACCAGTTCGTTGCTCCCGAGGGCTGGGAAGCTCCCGAGGGCTATAAGGCTGGCGACCCCGTGCTGCTGGACTGCACCGTTGGTCAGGTTCTGTTCAACCAGGCTCTGCCGAAGGATTACCCCTGGTTCTCTGGTGTGGCAGATAAGAAGGGCCTGGGTAGCCTGATTAATGATCTGGCTGAGCGTTACCCGATGGATGTTGTGGCTCGTGCTCTGGACAACCTGAAGAACTCCGGTTTCTACTGGGCTTCTCGTTCGGGCGTGACCGTGGCTGTTTCCGATATTGCTACTCCCGCTGAGAAGCCGGCAATTATGGAACGCTACGAGAAGCAGGCTGCTGCAATTCAGGACGACTTCGAGATCGGTACCATCGATGACGAAGAGCGTCGTCAGGAGCTGATTAAGGTTTGGACCGAGGCTACCGACGTGGTTGCAGAGGCTATGCGTGAGAACCTGAGCTCTCACGGTGGTCTGAACACCATTTACCGTATGGTGACCTCCGGTGCACGTGGTAACTGGATGCAGGTCCGTCAGATTGCGGGTATCCGTGGTCTGGTGTCGAACCCGAAGGGTGAGATTATGCCTCGCCCGATTAAGTCCTCGTACCGTGAGGGCCTGTCGGTTCTGGAGTACTTCATCGCGACCCACGGTGCACGTAAGGGTCTGGCTGATACCGCGCTGCGTACCGCTAACTCGGGTTACTTGACCCGTCGTCTGGTGGACGTTTCGCAGGATGTTATCGTTCGTGAGCACGACTGTGGCACTCGCCGTGGTCTGGTTCTGCCTCTGATTGATGAGGACGGCGGTCTGCACCAGGATGTCGAGACTTCGATTCACGGTCGTACCCTTGCGGTTGACGTGAAGGACGAAGCTGGCAACGTTCTGGCTGCTGCTGGCTCGGATGTCTCTGATGAGCTCATTGAGAAGCTCTTCAAGGCAGGCGTGAAGGAAGTTCGCGTCCGTTCGGTTCTGACCTGTGAGTCTGCTATTGGTGTGTGTGCACTGTGCTACGGTCGTTCGATGGCTTCGAACGTTCTGGTGGACATTGGTGAGGCTGTTGGTATTATTGCGGCTCAGTCGATTGGTGAGCCCGGTACCCAGCTGACCATGCGTACCTTCCACACCGGTGGTGTGGCTTCGGCTGACGATATTACTCAGGGTCTGCCCCGTATTCAGGAGCTGTTCGAGGCTCGTACCCCCAAGGGTGTTGCCCCGATTTCTGAGGTGTCCGGTCGCGTGACCATTGAGGATACCGAGAAGTCCTACAAGATTGTGGTGACCCCGGACGATGGTTCTGAGCCCCAGTCCTACACTGTTCTGCGTCGTGCAGCCTCTAAGCTGCAGAATGGCGACCACGTTCAGGTTGGCGATCAGCTGGCTACCGGTTCTGTTGATCCGAAGGAGGTTCTGCGTATTCGTGGTCCTCGTGAGGCTCAGAAGCACCTGGTGAGCGAGGTTCAGGGCGTGTACAAGTCGCAGGGTGTGGAAATCCACGACAAGCACGTTGAGGTTATTGTTCGCCAGATGCTGCGTCGCGTGACCGTGATTGAGTCCGGTGATACCGATCTGCTGCCTGGTGAGCTGGTTGATAACATTGCTTTCCAGACTGCTAACCGTAAGGCACTGGTTGAGGGTAAGAAGCCCGCAGCCGGTCGTCCGGAAATGATGGGTATTACCAAGGCTTCGCTGGCTACCGAGTCCTGGCTGTCGGCGGCCTCCTTCCAGGAGACCACCCGCGTCCTGACTCAGGCTGCTATGGAGGCGAAGACTGACCCGCTGCTCGGCCTGAAGGAGAACGTGATCATCGGTAAGCTGGTTCCCGCCGGTACCGGTCTGGCACGTTACAACGATATTGAGGTTGAGCCCAGCGCCCAGGCTACTGCTGAGCGTATGCAGGCTCTGGACACTTTCGGTGGTTACCAGAGCGCATTCCAGATGGATAACGAGGTGTACACTTACAGCAACGGCGGCTTCATGGCTGTTTCGCTGGATGAGTACGGTCGTGGTCTGGACTAAGGCTTCTGCCGTGAGGGACAGGTTGGGGGTTTAGGCTCCCGGCCTGGTCCTTGATAAGGAACGCGGATACTCGAGTTTGTCTCGGGTATCCGCGTTCTTTGTTTAACGACTAGGGGGATAGAGGATGCTTTCTTTTAGGTAGTGCTTTAATATTCTTTATCCTTCAGGGGAAGGTCGTATATTTTTTGCCTAGTGGACGAATTTATTTATAAAAAAGTCATTGGAGTGCATTATGTTTCAAAGCGGGAAAATTTCTTGACTGGGCAAGAAATTAGATTGCGACCAAGTAATCTAAATCTCCCGAGAAACCGCACCAAAACTGCAATATATAGAATATTCGCTCGTTTTTCTTTTAGATATTTATAGAATGAATATTCTTGATTTGAACAGCGCTAATTCAACTTGGAAAGCCTTTTGACTAGGTTCTATTCTTGAAGGCATGCATATCACTCCATTCTCTTCCGGACGGGTGACTACTGGCGGCACCCGACTGTCTTCCGGATCGGCACAGCCTCACGAATCTGAACTGAATTCCTCCCTGTCTGCAGGGGAGCAAAAGCGCTCTTCTGTTTTTTCGCGTTTTAAGGCGCCCACCCACTCTCTTGCTCGCATTGGTGCAGCATGCCTCGTTGCGGCTTCCGCAATTCTTCCCGCCGGCCAGATTGCGACCGCGGCCCCTGTTTCTCAGAGCGCTAGTGCTACCCCCTACCTGGTTGGTGCGGGTGCAGCGGATATTACCGGTGAGCCCGGTGAAGTCGGCTTCATGGGCTATGGCGACTCTTCCCAGAAGGGTAGCGGTGTGCATACTCGCCAGTATGCTCGCGCTTTTATCGCGGTGGATCGCGCCTCCGGTAAGCGCAACCTCATCGTTGTCCTGGATGCTCTGACGAGCTGGCAGTCGCTGCGTGATGAACTGGTTAAGCGCATCCGTGCAGAGTTTGGCTCCGCATACGATGAGTCGAATATTATGATTACCGCGACCCATACCCACGCAACTCCGGGTGGCATTACGCACCAGAGCCTGTACAACATTACGACCCTGGGCTTCCATCAGGACACGTTCAACGCTCAGGTGGACGGTTCGCTGAAGGCGATCCGCCAGGCGACCAAGGATCTAGCACCGGGTAACCTGACAATTTCGTCATCGAAGCTGACCGGTGTTGGCGCTAACCGGTCCCGTGAGGCGTTTAATCTGGATTCTCCTCAGCTACGTTCTAAGTTGCCCGGCGGTACCGACCCGACCAATATGACTCTGCGTCTGGAGCGTAACGGCAAGACTCGTGCGGTGCTGAACTGGTACGCGATTCACCCGACGTCATTGACCTCGAAGAATACTCTGATTTCGAGCGATAACAAGGGTTATGCGGAGTATCTGCTGGAGACTCAGGATCACGGCGTTGACCGCAATGTTCCCGGCAGTGGTGATGGTTTCGTTGCGGCGTTTGCAAATGCTAATGCTGGTGATGTTTCCCCGAATACTTGGTTGAAGCCTGGTCAGGGTCCCACTAATGATGAGTTCAAGAATGTGAAGATTCAGGGTGAGAAGCAGGCTAATGCTGTGCGTTCTCAGCTTAAGAGTGCGGGTACTCCAGTGGGTAATGGTCTGGATTCGCGTATTTCGTACTTCAATTTCTCGGGTATGAATGTGG
Organism: uncultured Rothia sp.; assembly: GCF_937976295.1. Classification (GTDB taxonomy): domain Bacteria; phylum Actinomycetota; class Actinomycetes; order Actinomycetales; family Micrococcaceae; genus Rothia. The sequence goes on from NZ_CALJRY010000330.1 coordinate 19,284, forward strand.
ATGCCAAGTACACCGGTAGCGGCCATAATGAGCGCACCTGTCAGGGATTCTTGGGTACTTCGTTTGGTGCGGGTTCTACTGAGGATGGTGGCGGTGGTTGGGCTGTCTTCAAGGAAGGTTCGGGTCGCCCCTCTATTCTGGGCACTTTGGCGTTCACTCCGAGTGCAGCGCAGACTCGTTGTCAGCAGCCGAAGGGTATTCTCTTCTCTGCAAAAAATGGAACGATCATTCAGGAAAAGTATCCGGTGCAGATTATGCGTTTCGGTGACTACTACCTGCTGGGTATGCCCGGCGAGTTCACCGGCGCGGTGGGCGTGCAGTACCGTCAGGATGCTGCCAAGCTTTTCGGCGTCCCCGAATCACACATTATTCTGCAGGGCTACACCAACGCCTACGATCACTACGTGACAACCCCTGAGGAGTACGACTCTCAGCAGTACGAAGGCGGTGCGACCCTTTTCGGCCGTTACACCTCCAGTGCGTTCCGTCAGACCATTAACGTTGTCGGAACTTCGCTGAAGAACGGCACTCCGTTGGGCATTGGTGACCGCCCGAATGATCGTCGCCCGGTAGCCAGCCTGCAGGGTAAGGTCGTCTATGACACCCCCATGTTTGGTATGCGTTACGGCCAGGTCACTCAGCAGCCTCAGGACGCTATTGCCGGCCGCGAAGAGGTGACGGCTCGTTTTGCTGGTGCCCACCCGAATAACAACATGCATCACGACGGTAGCTACTTCGTGATTGAGCGTCGTGTGGGTAATACCTGGAAGTACTACACCGCGGATAACAACCCGGATACCTTCTTTGAATGGAAGCGCATTGGTGTTTCGGCCTCTCAGGTGACGGTTCGATGGAAGGTGCCGGCTAATACTCCTAAGGGGCAGTACCGCATCCGCTACTACGGCAATGCCAAGAAGAATTCGAAGACTATTACCCCGTTTGAGGGGCAGACTCGAGTCTTCCAGGTGGCGTAGCCCGGCAGTCGCTGTGGTGGGCCTATAACTGAATACTCTCTTGCGGGAGGCGGGTGCAGCTACGCGCTCGCCTCCCGTATCTGTTGAAACCGCTAAGAATCATTGAGAGGGTTCTTGGTGGTCTTCTGCTTTAAGGGTGTTAAGGAAGCAAAAGAAGTAGAGCGGGTAGGGGCAGCGGGGGTGGCGAATCCCAAAGATGTAATTTAAGTGAGGCAAATCATGAGCTTTTATCCTGAGATGGGGGCTTAAAAGCAAAGAATCCCAGATCTGGCGCTAGATTAAGCGGGATTTAACCTGTATAGTCTTATCCGAAGTACTTGAGCTCGGTGCACAAGGATCCACCCCCGGTGGGTTTATGCGGGATATTTCCCGAGGGCACGGGCATGATGAATCAATGGCAGTATGGATACCGTCCTTTGGCGTTGCTTTTTGCTGACGCCTAAATGCCATTTTTAAGCGTGCCCAAAAACTTTTTCACCTTTGATGGTGGGGAATTTTAGCCCTGAGAACTCGCCGAGATGTCGAGGAACCTATAGAAACCAACCGGATATGCATCCGAGCGTTTCTGATAACCGAGAGCACCCATCCAACGTGATGGGGGCCAGTAAGTTTATACGGGATTTTCTAACGAAGAACCCGATCAAGCAACGGAGAAAACGTGCCTACTATTCAGCAGCTGGTCCGTAAGGGCCGGACTCCCAAGGTCGTTAAGACCAAGGCGCCCGCACTGAAGGGCAACCCCATGAAGCGTGGCGTGTGCACCCGTGTGTACACCACCACCCCGAAGAAGCCGAACTCGGCACTGCGTAAGGTCGCTCGTGTCAAGCTCAACGGCGGCGTCGAGGTTACCGCATACATTCCCGGTGAGGGTCACAACCTGCAGGAGCACTCGATTGTGCTCGTTCGCGGTGGTCGTGTGAAGGACCTCCCCGGTGTTCGCTACAAGATCGTTCGTGGCGCTCTGGATACCCAGGGTGTTAAGGGTCGCGGCCAGGCTCGCTCCCGCTACGGCGCTAAGAAGGAGAAGAAGTAATGCCTCGTAAGGGTCCCGCTCCCAAGCGTCCCCTCGTAAACGATCCTGTTTACGGTTCTGCTCTGGTCACCCAGCTGATCAACAAGGTTCTGCTGGACGGCAAGAAGTCCGTCGCAGAGCGCATCGTCTACGGTGCCCTCGAGGGCGTCGAGAAGAAGACCGGTTCTGACCCGGTCGCAACCCTGAAGAAGGCTATGGACAACATCAAGCCTTCTCTCGAGGTTCGCTCCCGCCGCGTTGGCGGTGCAACCTACCAGGTTCCGGTTGAGGTTCGCCCCGGCCGTTCCACCGCTCTGGCTCTCCGCTGGCTCGTTGGCTTCTCCAAGCAGCGCCGCGAGAAGACCATGACTGAGCGTCTGATGAACGAGATCCTGGATGCGTCCAATGGTCTCGGTGCCGCTGTGAAGCGTCGCGAGGACACTCACAAGATGGCCGAGTCCAACAAGGCCTTCGCACACTACCGCTGGTAATTCTCCGTTTAGAGCCTGCCGAGTCGATTCGAGTCGGCAGGCTTTCGGAGTATCTCATTTAGGGAGAATAACGTGGCACTTGACGTGTTCACCGACCTTAACAAGGTCCGCAACATCGGTATTATGGCGCACATCGACGCCGGTAAGACCACCACCACTGAGCGCATTCTGTTCTACACCGGTATTAACCACAAGATCGGTGAGACCCACGACGGCGCTTCCACCATGGACTGGATGGCTCAGGAGCAGGAGCGAGGTATTACCATTACCTCCGCAGCAACCACCTGCTTCTGGAAGGACAACCAGATCAACATTATCGACACCCCCGGTCACGTCGACTTCACCGTTGAGGTTGAGCGCTCCCTGCGCGTCCTCGACGGCGCAGTTGCTGTGTTCGACGGCAAGGAAGGTGTTGAGCCCCAGTCTGAGACCGTTTGGCGCCAGGCTGACAAGTACGACGTCCCCCGTATCTGCTTCGTCAACAAGATGGACAAGATGGGTGCTGACTTCTACTTCACCGTTCAGACCATCATCGACCGCCTGGGTGCACGCCCGCTGGTTGTTCAGCTCCCCATCGGCGCTGAGAGCGACTTCATCGGTGTTGTCGACCTGCTCGAAATGAAGGCATACGTCTGGCCCGGCGACGCCAAGGGTGACGTGACCATGGGTGCTTCTTACGAGGTCCAGGACATTCCTGCTGACCTGGTTGAGAAGGCTGAGCAGTACCGCGCTGAGCTGGTTGAGGCTGTTGCTGAGGCTAGCGAAGAGCTCATGGAGAAGTACCTCGAAGAGGGCGAGCTGACCATCCCCGAGATCAAGGCTGGTATCCGTCAGCTGGTTATCGCCGGCGAGGCATTCCCCGTTCTCTGTGGTTCTGCATTCAAGAACCGCGGTGTTCAGCCCATGCTGGACGCTGTGATCGAGTACCTGCCCTCCCCGCTGGACGTTCCGGACGTTGTCGGCTCCAACCCCTCCAACGAGGAAGAGAAGCTGACCCGTAAGGCATCCGCAGACGAGCCCTTCGCAGCACTGGCGTTCAAGGTTGCAGCTCACCCGTTCTACGGTCAGCTGACCTACACCCGTGTGTACTCCGGTACCGCAGCTCAGGGCCAGCAGGTTCTGAACTCCACCAAGGGTAAGAAGGAGCGCATCGGTAAGCTCTTCCAGATGCACTCCAACAAGGAGAACCCTGTTGAGGAGATCACCGCAGGTCACATTTACGCTGCGATTGGTCTGAAGGACACCACCACTGGTGACACCCTGTGCGACCCTGCACACCCGATCGTCCTCGAGTCGATGACCTTCCCCGATCCCGTGATCTTCGTGGCTATTGAGCCCAAGACCAAGGGTGACCAGGAGAAGATGTCCACCGCTATCCAGAAGCTTTCCGCTGAGGACCCCACCTTCACCGTTTCGCTGAACGAAGAAACCGGTCAGACCGAAATCGGTGGTATGGGCGAGCTGCACCTGGACATCATCGTTGACCGTATGAAGCGTGAGTTCAAGGTTGAGGCTAACGTTGGTAAGCCTCAGGTTGCTTACCGCGAGACCATCAAGAAGGCAGTCGAGAAGGTCGACTACACCCACAAGAAGCAGACCGGTGGTTCCGGTCAGTTCGCAAAGGTGCAGGTCTCCTTCGAGCCCCTGCCCCTGGATGGCGAAGAGCTGTACCTGTTCGAGGACAAGGTCACCGGTGGCCGCGTTCCTCGCGAGTACATCCCCTCGGTCGACGCTGGTATCCAGGACGCTATGAAGTTCGGTGTCCTCGCTGGCTACCCGATGGTGGGCGTCAAGGCAACCCTGATCGACGGTGCTTACCACGACGTCGACTCCTCCGAAATGGCGTTCAAGATCGCTGGTTCGATGGTCTTTAAGGAAGGCGCTAAGCGCGCTAACCCGGTCCTGCTCGAGCCGCTGATGGACGTTGAGGTTCGTACCCCCGAGGAGTACATGGGCGACGTTATCGGCGACCTGAACTCCCGCCGTGGCCAGGTTCGTTCCATGGAGGACGCATCCGGCGTTAAGATCATCAAGGCTATCGTGCCCCTGACCGAAATGTTCGGTTACATTGGCGACCTGCGTGGTAAGACCCAGGGTCGTGCAGTGTTCTCGATGGCATTCGACAGCTACGGCGAGGTTCCCAAGAACGTCGCTGACGAGATCATCCAGAAGAGCCGCGGCGAGTAATTTCCGCGTCTCACCCGTGGGCCACGGGTCAAAAACCTGTGGCCCACACCAAAATTTTCAATTAAATCCATTATTGAGAGCATGAACAGTTTCATCTCTGCGGCGTAATCCGCTATTGTAGACGCTAGACCGTTTTATAACGGGATGCGCCGGAGCGAAGATCCGCGTGCATGTTTTCAATCGTTCTAGGAGGAACACTCTTGGCTAAGGCTAAGTTCGAGCGCTCCAAGCCTCACGTTAACGTCGGTACCATTGGTCACGTTGACCACGGTAAGACCACCCTGACCGCAGCAATCTCCAAGGTTCTGGCTGACAAGTACCCGGACCTGAACGAGAAGCGCGACTTCGGTATGATCGACTCCGCTCCCGAGGAGCGCCAGCGCGGTATTACCATTAACATTGCTCACATCGAGTACCAGACCGAGAAGCGCCACTACGCACACGTTGACGCTCCCGGCCACGCTGACTACGTCAAGAACATGATTACCGGTGCGGCTCAGATGGACGGCGCAATCCTCGTGGTTGCTGCTACCGACGGCCCCATGGCACAGACCCGCGAGCACGTTCTGCTCGCTCGCCAGGTTGGCGTCCCCACCCTGCTGGTTGCACTGAACAAGGCAGACATGGTTGACGACGAAGAGCTCCTCGACCTCGTCGAGATGGAGGTCCGTGACCTCCTCTCCTCGCAGGAGTTCGACGGCGACAACGCTCCCGTTGTTCGCGTTTCCGCACTGAAGGCTCTCGAAGGCGACCCCGAGTGGGTTGCTAAGGTCGAGGAGCTCATGGACGCAGTCGACACCTACATTCCGGACCCCGTGCGTGAGAAGGACAAGCCCTTCCTCATGCCCATCGAGGACGTCTTCACCATCACCGGTCGTGGCACCGTTGTTACCGGTCGTGCAGAGCGCGGTACCCTGAAGATCAACTCCGAGGTCGAGATTGTCGGTATCCGCCCGATCCAGAAGACCACCGTTACCGGTATCGAGATGTTCCACAAGCAGCTCGACGAAGCATGGGCAGGCGAGAACTGTGGTCTGCTGCTGCGTGGTCTGAAGCGTGACGATGTTGAGCGTGGTCAGGTTGTCGTGGAGCCGGGCTCCATCACCCCCCACACCGAGTTCGAGGCAAACGTCTACATCCTCTCCAAGGATGAGGGTGGCCGTCACAACCCCTTCTACTCCAACTACCGTCCTCAGTTCTACTTCCGTACCACTGACGTGACCGGCGTTATCACCCTCCCCGAGGGCACCGAGATGGTTATGCCCGGTGACAACACCGAGATGACCGTTACCCTGATCCAGGAAATCGCAATGGAAGAGGGCCTCGGCTTCGCTATCCGTGAGGGTGGCCGCACCGTTGGTTCGGGTCGTGTTACCAAGATCATCAAGTAATTGCCGTAAATTTACGACAATTCGCTAAAGATCTGCCGGAGAGGTAACTCTCCATCAGGTAGCGATACTCAAGGACCCCCGCATCTGCGGGGGTCCTTTTGTTATGCCCTTTGCGGGTTGCTGAAGGCTCCAAAGAAGCAAGTGCTTATCTTCCCACTAGAGACCTCGTAAAACACGTGCTGAGCGCTATAGATGCCCTCCAGCAGGCCCTAGAGCTTCTGTGTGGCAGAAGCCCACGCTAAAAGATAGGGGGAATACCGGACCTGCATCGGTGAGGATCCCTACCGCGGCAGCAGTATCTCACGCCCGTGTCTCAGATCTGTAGCAGGGCACAGGGTAGCGTGCGTACTGTTATGGCTTGCATTTCTTGGACGCCCACACATTTTCAAGGATCTGATAAGAGGACGCGAAAAAGACACTGCGGATGCGGATAGGATTTGCGGCCAAAGAAAAACGGTTCCCAGCCCGAAGGCTGGGAACCGCAAATCGAATGACTGCCCCTCGGAAGGGACATAGGTAATCCTACTACAGAATGCTGTAGGAACAGAATCTATACCTGCAATAGGTTAGATATTTTCTCCGTCACGAGGCTGGTGGCTCTGCGGAGCAACCTGGTGC
>NZ_CALJRY010000331.1 GCF_937976295.1 uncultured Rothia sp.
ACGATAACGGCGGACACAGCCCCGCCGGGTACGATTCAGCTGGCTACGGCTACGACCCCGCCGCGGGCACCGCCTCAAACACCGCCACGCCCTACGGCACCGACTACGGAAGCTACGGAATCGACCCCGCAGCGCCCGCTGCAAATGCATCCGGTGCACCCGGCGTGCACGACCCGGCAGAAGCCTCCTCCGTTGTGCCCAGCAACGAGGAATCCGTGCTCAGCCAAGCCGCCGCCATCGTCGACTCCTTCGCACCCGGCAGCGACTACGCCCTGCACGTGCAGAACGAAAACAACGACGGCACCCTACCTCAGCACCCGGACATCAACCAGGACCCCGCCGCGCCCTCCCGCTACCAGCCCGGCCACCGCCTCGGCAAGATTGTGACCGTCTGGGGCACCCACGGTGCGCCCGGTCGAAGCACCATCGCCTTCAACCTCGCCGCCCTCGCGGCGCAGCAGGGCCAGCAGGTCTGTCTCATCGACGCAGATACCTATGCGCCCAGCCTGGATGCACTCATGGCGCTCGAGGATACCGGCTCCGGCCTGGCAATTCTCTGCTCGGACGCCGACCGTGCCCAGCTCGACGAGAAGAAAGCCGGCGCCATCATGGAGCGCGTGCCCCTCAAAAACGGCACCTTCGACTTCTTGAGCGGCATCACTTCCTCCTCGCGTTGGCCCGAGGTTCGCGCCCGCGCCTTCTCCGAAGTGCTCGAATGGCTCAAACACCGCTACGACCTGGTCATTTGCGATGTTGCCGCCCCTATTGAGGTGGACGAGGAGCTAACCTTTGACGGCCCGGCACCGCGCCGTAACGCCGCGACCCTCACCGCGCTCGCCTGCGCCGACCGCGTGATTGCGCTCGGCGAAGCGGACGTCATCGGTCTGCCGCGCCTGATCAACCTCGCCCGCGAGGTGCAGTCGCGCCCGGATCTTTTCGCCCCCGAAACGGATGTGCAGTACTGGCTCAACCGCAGCCGCCGCGAAGCCGCTGGGTTCAACCCCGAGGCGAAGATGCGCGATAACTGGGCGCGCTACCTGTCGGTTCCGCTCACCGGCGTGATCCCGTACGAGCGTAAGGTCATGGACCGTTTGCGTCGCAACGGTGAAGCGCTGCTGGAGGTTGCACCTCGCCACGCGGTCGTGCAGTCCCTGGAGGCGATGCTTGAAGGCATGTACGCGGTGCGCCCCGGTGCGTAAGCCCGGCAGATAAATCCGTCAAATAAGTTCGTCGGATAAAACTAGCGCTGCTCAAAGACCCGGCTTGTTGGGGTGTCCCGTTCAGGGGCTCCGGCAGGTCGGGTTTTCTGCGTCTCAAGCATAGTGAGGGCGGGGGAGTAGTGCGAATATTTCATCTCAAAATTGAGGGGTTTATCTCATCTCACAGCGTCATATTTGGGAATAAAAGCCTGCTTCAAGAAATGCTCTGTAAACTATTCCACGTATTGCCGTTTGAATGGGAATTGCGGCGAGCAAACCGTAAAATAGTTGAACCTACCCGAACTCATGGGAAGCACGCAAACATATGTCTTTTACTGAAGCGACTCTGAGCGCCTACGACTTCGGTCCTGGCGATACTGAACGTATTCACCTCATCAAGGGTGAATGGCAGATCATCTCCGATATTGCCCAGAGCGACCTGGTTTTATGGTTCCCCACCGACTACATTGTTGCCGACGGCAGCTCTCCGGATGCCGTCTCCGGCCCCAGCGCAACCAGTAGTTTCCGTGCCATCGCTCACGTGCGCCCTTCCAACGTTCGAACCCTCTTCCACCGCGACATCATTGAGCGCGAGATGGACGAGGGAATCCGCGACGAGGCATACCGCGTCTGGATTGACCAGAACATCAGCACCTACACCGATGAGGGAAGCGGTGAAGGCGTTGGCGCCCGCCCGCGCGTACACGTGACTTTCGTACCCATTGTGCGCAATAACCGCACCATCGCACTGCTGACCAGCCACAAGATTGCCACCCCGAGCGGCTACCCGACCATCAGTGACGAAGTCTACGAATTCGCTGCTGACACCATGCTCTCCATGGTGCACTCCGGCCTGTGGCCCGACCCCCTCGCTCAGGGGAACAACACTCAGGGCAACCCCCGCGTGATTGACGGCATTATTGTGCTCGACCCCTCCGGTCGTGTGGTTGTCGCTTCCCCGAACGCGAACTCCATGTACAACCGCATGGGCATGACCGGCTACCTCGAAAAGCGAAACCTTGCCGATGTCACCCGCGCGATGCTTCCTGCCGGTGAGCAGGCAGATGAAACCCTGCAGCTGGTCCTGGCTGGTCGTAGTGACCTGCGCACCGAATTGGTTATTGCTCGTGCTCGCGTGACTATGCGATCCATCCCGCTGCTGGCGCAGAAGCGTGCCCGCATCGAGCGTGAAGGCGCCGTGATTCTTTGCCGCGATGTGACCGAGCTGCGCCGCCGCGAGCTGGAGCTCATGACTAAGGACGCGACCATCCGCGAAATTCACCACCGCGTGAAGAACAACCTGCAGACCGTGTCCGCTCTGCTGCGCCTGCAGTCGCGCCGCATGACCACGGACGAGGCGCGTCAGGGCCTGGAGCAGGCGATGCGCCGCGTGGCAACGATTGCTACCGTGCACGAGGCACTCTCGCAGGGCCTGACTCAGAACGTCGACTTTGATGAGCTGATTGAGCGTCAGTTCCACCTTGCCGCTGAGCTCGCTTCCCCCGGTCAGCATGTTTCCACCAAGCTGATTGGCTCCTTCGGCGCGCTGCCGAGCCAGTTCGCCACCCCTCTGGCGCTGGTCATTAACGAGGTGGTCGCGAACGCCGTGGAGCATGGCCTGGACGGCGAGACCGGCACCGTGACCCTCGAGGGTATTCGCGGTACCAACGATGAGGGCGAGAATATCCTCACCGTCGTGATTACCGATGACGGTAAGGGCATGGGCGATAAGAAGATTGAAGAGTCCGGCCCGGATGCCTACCGCCCGGTGACCGGCAAGGAAGGCCTGGGCATGCAGATTGTGCGTACCCTGGTGGCGAGCGAGCTGAACGGCTCGATTCGCTGGGAGGCTAACGAGCCGACCGGTACCCGCGTGGTCATCACCGCGGTGCTCGTCTAAGCCCCTTCTCGTATGACATAAAGAACTGCCGCCGCCCCGAGCACGGGGTGGCGGCAGTTTGCTGTCTAGATAGGTTCTGTATATAGCACTCTGTATATGGCAAAAGCGTGGTGCAGTGACATTGAATCACTGCACCACGCTTTTGATGCCCTATTGAATACTCCGGAAGTTAGGATGCACGGCGGGCACGAGCTGCGCGACGCTTCATCGCACGACGCTCGTCTTCACTGGTGCCACCCCATACGCCGGAGTCCTGGCCGGTCTCGATGGCCCACTTCAGGCAGACGTCTACAACCTCGCAAGAGCGGCAGACGGTCTTGGCCTCTTCAATTTGCAACAGGGCAGGTCCGGTGTTTCCTACGGGGAAGAACAGCTCCGGGTCCTTGTCCAAACAAGCTGCACGACTACGCCAATCCACGGTGGACCTCCTTCATGATTTACGGTCTCACGCGGTGGCAAGACACATCTATTTTCCTGTGCGCGTGTCAAATACATCCGCTGATGGGATGCTCACCCAACGTTAGGGTGAAAATTGACTTATCAACTTTCCCATGTTGGAGCGGATGTGACAAGTACTTTTCTCTAAAAACTTCAGTATTACACTGAGGCATCTATCACTTAGGTAAACCTTTGTCTAATTGAGGGGGTGGGAAATCGCATACTGACACGCCTCATCTGAGCCGCGTCTCATAGGTGAGGCGGGGGCGGCTGGGTGAGCGGCGCCTCATGCATAATATAAAGCGGTACCTACCCCTGAAATGCCGCACCGATGACGAGGCGGTGCACCCCGAGACGGGGGAGCGCCCACCCGCTAATGTACCAGAACATCGGACCGAGTACACTCCGGTCTGCCGCCGACACTACCCATGAGGAGCCCACCGTGCCGTCACGCCCGTTCAACGTCATCTACGCATTCGTTCTGACCGAAATTTTCGCGGCATACATTCTGATTCGCGGTATCCTCTACCCCTTTATCGTCAGCGGTATGTCTACCGCCCAGGCGATCGTGGGCGGCGTGCTCCAGGTGCTCATTGCTGCGGGCATGACCTACTACAGCCTGCGTTTCTACCGGGGCCGCTTCGGTTCGCGCCTGCCCATGATCCTGATTACCCTCTGCGCGCTGTGGGTCACCGCAAGCACCCTCATCATAAATGTGAGTGCTCACGGCCTGAACATTGGCCAGTTCATCACGATTGCGGGTGTTATTTGCGCGGCGGCTGCCTTCATTTTCGTGCTCATGCCCAGTAGCCGCCGCTATATTGAGGCGGTCACCGAGGCTTCGGGCGAAGAAGCGGAGAAGTACAGCCGCCGACGCCGCTAAGCCCCCCAGAACATAAACCCTTAGAAGGCTCGCTCTAGACACCTGCCGGTACCTTCTGCGTAGCTACTACAGCCCGTGCTGCCGTGGTCGGTGCCAGGGGAACCTGCGCCGCGCACACGGAGGCGCCGTCCACCACCACGAGACGACCGGCGGGCTGCTCGCCCTGCGTGAATCGATCCAGCGGTAGCGCGGTCACCGTGCACATGTCGGCATCCGCCAGGGACGCGGGCGCGAGTAGAAGCGCACGCGAGCATCCCATGAGCGCAGCCAGCAGGGGCGAGGAGGCGCGCCTCGGCCACGGTGTGTAGGCGACCAGCATGGCGCGGAACTCACCGCGACGCTCCAGAAGTAGCTGCTGAACGGCGGGGGAGAGATACTGCAGGTCATCGACGAACACGAGCGTGCGCGCGGGGTTCTTCACCGAGTCCAGGAGCGCACGGGTACGCTCCACGCTCGGCGGCTCACCCGTAGCGCCGCCAGCACTCGTAGCGCCGCCAGCACCCGTAGCGCCGCCAGAACCCTCAAGGACGAGGGTGCTCAGCTGCGGGTTGAGCTGAGCAATGCTCTCCAGCAGGGTGCTTTTACCCGCCGACCGGGAGCCCTGCACCGGAACTACCGCGCCAGCCGGGGCGCTCAACCACACAGGCATCTGTCGGCGGTCAAAGGCAACCAGCAGCTTAGCGCCCTGCGAATTGCAGGCGGCGTGGGCGGCGGTCACGTACTCGGTCGAGGGCATGCGATAGTACTCGGGGAACTGCCGCAGAAGAGTGCCGGGGCGAGGGGTTGACCCGCTAGAAGCGCTCGCCGCGTTACCCCGCAGAACCTGAACCAGCTCCTGGAAACTCGCAACGCAGGGCGAAAGAATCGAAGCGCTCAGCGGCTGATCCCCAATCAACTCCTCATTGATGGCGCCCTCCACACAGTAGTGGCTCTGCGCCGGGGTAGGGTAGTCCTTGCTCGTTGAACGCATCAGGTCGGCGTCCAGGAAGCGGCGGCTCAACAGCGTAGAATGCGCCGCAGCAGCGAAACGACCGCGCGGGTTCAATGCGGAGGTAAACACCACCGAATATCCGCGACGGCACCCCTGCGAGAGCAAGTCGTAGAGCAGGTTCTCCGTATCGGGTTGGCGAACCAGCGCCTCCAGCCAACTGTCCAGACCGTCCACGACAATGAGCGGACGGGCAGAATCCTCGGCACCCCACATGTTCGGGGTGCGCAGCTGCTCCAGGCAGAACCGCAGATGCGAAAGTTCCTGCGCACCCACGAGCGCCTCAAAGGCACCGGCGTAGGGTTCCAGGTCACGGTAGAGCGCACCGTCAGAGGTCAGCAGAACAACCGGCGTGCGGGCGGCGAACGCCTGAGCTAAAAGCCCGTAGAGCATCGGGGCTCGTTCGGCGCTCTGCGCCAGCAGTGCCAGCGCCTGCTGCCCCGACCAGCTGATCGGGCGGCGCACACCGTAGCGGGCAATCTCCAGCTCGCCCAGCAGGTACCCCTCGGATGCAACGCCAGAGTCTGTGGGTTCCTGCGGGGTAGCCGCCGGGTCAATGCCGTACGCTACCGGTTCGCTCACCGGCGCCTCCACCACGGGCAGCGGGGTGTTCTCGGGAAGCTCCGGCGGAATCGGGCAATACTCATCCTGAACCGCCGCATTCTTCTGGAGACCCCTCGATACCTGATTCCTTGATGCGTGATTCCTCGGCGCGTACTCGCGTTCATAGAGCGCACGAATCTGCTGCGCCGAACGAATCAGCAACTCATCCTCATTGCCGCCCAACTTCTGTGCGGCAGAAGCGGCAGTCAGCTCACGCCAGCCACCATCCTCAAGACCCAGCACCTGCACCGGACGGGCATCGCTACTCGAGGGGACCGCATCCACCAGCGGGGCACGGAACGGCAGAGAATGGCCATCCGGCAGGCGCACATAACCGGCACCCGGATGCGCCGCCGAAATATACGCCGCAGACTCATGCTCCAGCAGGTTATAGGAATCCTGCGCGCTCGCCACGCGCAGGCAAATGCTCGTGGCAATATTGGCGCGAATATCCTGCGAAATAGCACCCTGCGGACGCTGAGTCGCCAACACCAGGTGCAGACCCAGCGAACGACCAATCGTGGCGATGCGCATCAGCTCAGCCATAGCGTCCGGCATGGAATCGATGAGCATGCGGAACTCATCCACCACGATCAGCAGCTCGGGGTAGCGCGGAGTCGTACCCGCCGCCTGGCAGGACGCCAGGTAGTCGCGGTAGGAGTTCACGCCGAGCGCCTGCAGATCCACCTCGCGGCGGTGAATATCGGCGCGCAAAAATTCGAGCGCACGCTCCACCGCGGACACATCAAAATTACTCAACACGCTCAGGGCATGCGGCAACTGAGCAAGAGGACCCAAACCCGCCGAGCCCTTGAAATCCACCAAAATCAGGCCGAGGCGCTCGGGCGGGTAACGTAGCGCAGCGCTGAGCACCAGCGAACGCAGCAGCTGTGACTTACCGGCACCGGTCGTGCCACCGAGCAGCCAGTGCGGACCGTGTTCAGACAGACCAATATTCAGTGGGCCACCCGAAGAAACACCCAGGTAGCAGCGAATATCGGAGGCGTAACGTTGAGCGGACCAGCGCTGCAGAACGGACTCCACCGCCATATCATCGGTGCGGTTCTTCTGCCGTGCGTTCTGCGCCTGGAGGGACGAGAACTGGAGAGAAGAGAATAGATGCGCCGACTGGTGCACCTGCGCCTCACTGAGCGCGCCCTGCTCCTGCTCGCATCCGGCACGGTACAGGTTCTCAAGAGCGGCACAGAACGCCTCAACACTCAGGCCGTCGGCGTGCTGGCACAGACCCTCACACGCTAGAGGATGCACCTGGTAGACGCCCTCGGTGGGCTGCACTGCAGGCGCGGCATAACCCTGCGCGCGGTAGCGGATGCTCTGACGGTGGCTGCCTTCGCTGGTGCACTCAATCCAGGCGGCACCAAAAAGCGCACCGGGTGCAGGGGCGGGACTATCACCCTCAGCGCTGCCCAGCACGCAGAGCGCCGGGGCGTTCATCTTCTGCTCACGCGGGGAGGCGAACGCATGGGACTGCGAAGACTGCGCGAGTGCCCCAGAATTCAGCGCGGTCAGCAGTGGCGCGTAGGTAGCGCTCGCCTGCTGTGGCATGAGAATTAGCGGCGGAACCGATGAGGAAAGCTCCGACTGCAAGCTGCTCTGCAGGGCCTGCAGATACTTGTCCTGATGCACGCCCGGCAGACAATGCACGCTCACGCCCGGCACCACAGCCAGAGTCTGCACCAGACGATTGGTTCGCTGCTGATCAGCGCTATCAGCGCCAGCCAGCAGAACGTGCACCGAACCCGGATAACCCGCCACCAGCTGCACCAGGTAGGCGCGCAGATGCGCCTCCTCCAGCTTCAGGTAGTGACCGAGAGCCGGGGTGGGCAGCGGCAGATAGTGGGGTGCATCCTGCTTCTCCAGCGTGCCCAGCGGCAGGTTGCGGCCGCGCAGGTAGGGCTGGCGAGGACCGCACCCGAGCACAATAGCCGGGTAGGCGGCATCGTGCAGTGCAGAGGGGCCCGAAATTGCCAGGTTGCCCGCGGTCGGCAGGGTGAGGGCACGTTCCTTCTCCTGTAGTGCCGCCTGATGAGTCTGCTGCGATGCGGCACGGTTCTCCGCCCGACCGCCAAAGAAATGCAGAAGCATCAGCAGCGAAGACGCCGCAGACATCAGCAGAAGGAACCACATGCCGGTCACCAGCGCAATAATCAGACCCACCACAATGGGCAGGCACACGCTCAGCAGAATCTGCTTGAGCTTACGCGGGGCGGGAGGGTTCACCGTCACCGGCTCAAAGGGGTTTCCGGCATCGCCCAGGGGAGCGAGCGTCTGCGCGGGCTCGTCGGGGGAGGAATCGGGGAAAGAGCCGGGGGTAGCGCTGGTGGCGCTTGCCTTCTCAGCGGTGCGTTCGCCGTCGGCGCCAGGTGAGGTGAGCATGCAGAGTGAGGAGCCGAGGCGGAATGGCTCGTCCCAGCGCAGGATGCGCGGTTCGGCGCCCTGCGCCTTCTCGCTACCATCGCTTGCGGCGGGGTGCTTCTCAATCCAGCGGATGCCGGAGCTGTCAGCGTAGAAGCTACCGTGCACCGGCTTGAGGAAGGGGTCCTGCAGGTGAATATGGTGCGGCTGTTCTCCTCCACGGCCAGCTAGTGCCGCCCTGCCGAGGCTGGTGCGGCCGCGGCTGATGGGGAAGGTTGCGCCCGCGTCGGGTCCGCGCAGAATGTGCAGGAGGCTGACGGCGGGTGCGTTCGGAATGTGGTTATTGGGCGCATCGGAGGCGCTGGCGGGGCCCTGATTCTGTGCGGGGCGTAGTTGGAACGTCGCCTCTTGTGCCTTGGTGTGTGCGCCGGGTGCGCAGTGTTGCAGGGCTTGGTTGAGCGCCTGCTCTAGGGCCTGCTGGTGTGCGCTACCCGCGCTGCCGGGGTGCAGCTGTATTCCGTTGGGTGCCGCCTCGCCGTCGAGTCGGAGTACGCGGGGGTAGGGGAGCGCGTCGGTGGTGTTGTGGTGGTCGAGAAAGAAGAGAGTCATACCCTCAGGGAACATTAAAAAGCGTTAAAGCTCAATAAATTACCTGTATGTGAATTAAAATGTTCGTATTTTTTGAATTTTTCGCCCAATTTTTCAAAAAGCTGTGGATAAACTACCTCAATTACCTCTCGTATACACCGGCGCGCATCCCGAAAAAGTGCTGATACAGCACTCCTTGCAGCGCGTGTTGTGGCGCCTGAGAGCCTTGAAAAACCCGCCCCGACCGGTCTTCTTGCATCTGCGGCTCTACGCGGCGGCACATGACCGCAGCACATATGGCAGGGTGAATATTTACCCGTAAATAAAATTCCTTCCCCAAAAGCCGGCCATAAAAATACGCGGCAGAAAGAACTTTCTCAGACCCGCTTGACCTCGGGGTTCGCGAAGAATATTCACCCAGAGAAAGAGCGCGCGAACAATAGTCCAAAAGCCCCTAAAAGCACGTCATAAGTATGCGTAGTGCTTGATAAACAGGTATCTTAGATTATGACTATATCCATCACGGGAGGGGCTTTTTACGCCCACCCGTGCGGATTGCGGCACGACTGAGAACCCTCGGATGTGTCCAATCTGGTAGGTGAATACCGCCCTCGCAGAAGCGGCGGTGCGCCGTGATAATACAGGAGAAAACATTGACCGCTGACCTCGTAGTAGTCGGTTCGGGCCTCTTTGGTCTGACCATCGCAGAACAGGCTGCCACTGAGCTGGGCCTGAAGGTTGCCCTGCTGGACCGCCGTTCCCACATCGGTGGTAACGCATACAGCGAGAAGGAGAAGCAGACCGGTATTGAGGTGCACCGCTACGGTGCGCACCTGTTCCACACCTCCAACGAGCGTGTCTGGGAGTACGTGAACCGTTTCACCGAGTTCACCAACTACGTACACCGCGTGTACACCCGCCACAACGGCATCGTGTACCCCATGCCCATTAACCTGGGTACCATCAACCAGTTCTTCAACGCCGCTTACTCTCCCGCAGAGGCAAAGGCGCTCATCGCTGAGCAGGCTGGCGAGCTGGCTGGCACCGACCCGCAGAACCTGAACGATAAGGGTATCTCCCTGATTGGCCGCCCCCTGTACGAGGCGTTCATCAAGCACTACACCGCTAAGCAGTGGCAGACCCCGCCGGAAGAGTTGCCGGCATCTATCATTTCCCGCCTGCCGGTTCGCTACAACTACGACAACCGCTACTTCAACGACAAGTACGAAGGTCTGCCTGTTGACGGCTACGCAGCATGGCTGGAGCGTATGGCGGCGCACCCGAACATTGAGGTGCACCTGAACACTGACTTCTTCGAGCCCGGTCACCAGTACTCTCGCGAGAACGTTCTGGGTCAGATTCCCGTGGTCTACACCGGCCCGGTTGACCGCTACTTTGACTACGCTGAGGGCGACCTGTCCTGGCGTACCATCGACCTGGAAGAAGAAGTCCTGCCGATTGAGGACTTCCAGGGTTGCTCCGTGATGAACTACCCCGATGCTGATGTTCCGTTCACCCGCATCCACGAGTTCCGTCACTTCCACCCCGAGCGTGACTACACCAAGGACGCAACCGTCATTATGCGCGAGTACTCTCGCTTCGCTAACAAGGGTGACGAGCCGTACTACCCGGTCAACACCTCCGTGGACCGTGAGAAGCTGCTGGCGTACCGCGACCTGGCTAAGGGCGAGAACAACGTGCTGTTCGGCGGCCGCCTGGGCACCTACAAGTACCTGGATATGCACATGGCTATCGGTGCTGCACTGTCCATGTTCGATAACAAGATCCGCCCGCACTTTGCTGACGGTGCGAAGCTCGAGTCCGGTGGTGTTGACGCATAACCATGGCTGATAAGACTTTGAAGAACCTGCAGCGGGTTATTTTCCCGAGCGCAGTTGAGACCGACGTCGTCCCCCTGTACGTGGACGCGAGTGTCGCAACCGGCGTTCAGCTGCCCACCCGTATTGATGGTGACGCTTCCACCTCCATTGCGGAGGCGATGAACACCTCCGGTCAGTCTGTGTCGAGCGCCAGCGCGAACCGTGATGCCGCGAACAGCCTGAACAGCCGCCGCTCCATTACCGTGAACGCGGGCCAGAGCCTGTCTTTCGGCACCTACTTCAACGCGTTTCCCGCCTCGTACTGGCGCCGCTGGACCGACCTGAAGAAGGTCGTGCTGAGCGTTCAGACTCGCGGCGAGGGCATGGTCATTGTGTACAAGTCGAATGGCCGTGGCGTGATTCAGCGCGTGGATGCGAAGCTGCTCTCCGGCGAGGAGACCAACACCTTCACCCTGCCCCTGGCACCGTTCGGTGACGGCGGCTGGTACTGGTTCGACCTGGCTGGTACTACTGATCTTGAGCTGATTGAAGCGAACTGGCTGGGCGATATTGAGCCCCGCGCAGACGTGAAGGCTGGCCAGGCGACCGTGCAGATTACCACCATGAACAAGGTGGAGTACTGCATTAACAACATTCGTGCTCTGGGTGAGAGCCCCGAGATTTTCGATGCTGTGCACGAGTTCCTGATTGTGGATCAGGGCACCCAGAAGGTGCAGGACCACGAGGACTTCGAAGAGGTCGTCAAGCCCCTCTCCGGTAAGTTCCGCATTATCAACCAGGGCAACCTGGGTGGTTCCGGCGGCTTCTCGCGCGGCATGTTCGAGGCTGTCAACAACGGCTCCGATTACGTGCTGCTGCTCGATGACGACGTCATCGTTGAGCCCGAGTCGATCCTGCGTATGGTGACCTTCGCGAACTACTGCAAGGAACCCACCATCGTGGGTGCGCACATGTTCGACATGTTTGACCGTTCGGTCCTGCACGCGTTCGGTGAGGTTGTTGACCCGTGGCGTAACTTCTACGCTAAGCCGCACGAAGACATGGCGATGGGCCACAACCTGGGCCACCACAACCTGCGTAACACCCCGTGGCTGCACCGCCGCGTGGACGTGGACTACAACGGCTGGTGGATGTGCCTCATCCCGACCACCGTCATTAAGGAAATCGGTCTGTCTCTGCCCCTGTTCCTGAAGTGGGATGACGCTGAGTACGGTCTGCGCGCTAAGGCCGCGGGCTTCGCTACCGTGTCCTTCCCCGGTGCGGGTGTGTGGCACGTGTCCTGGACCGATAAGGATGACTCCGTCGGCTGGCAGGCGTACTACCACGAGCGCAACCGCCTCATTACGGCGCTGCTGCACTCGCCCTTCGATAAGGGTGGCCGCGTGCTACTGGAGTCCCTGTTCTTGGACGTCAAGCACACCCTGTCCATGCAGTACTACACCGAGGCTGGCCGCCTGATGGCGCTGGAGGATCTGCTTTCTGGCCCCGATCACCTGCACCCCTCGCTCTCGCAGCGTCTGCCGGTGATTCGTGCGATGGCTAAGGAGTACCCGGAGTCTCAGGTGAAGCCGAACGTGGATGATTTCCCGGCTATCCAGACGAAGAAGCCTCCGTTCCGTGGCCGCCGTTCCTTCGCGTCCCCGGGCTATAAGAAGCTTGCTTCGTGGACCGCGAAGACTGTTGCTCGTCAGCTGTTCAAGCCGGTGAGCGAAGAGGCGAAGGCTCACCCGCAGATTCAGCTGAACTACGGTGAGACGAACTGGTGGACCCTGTCAAAGTTCGATTCGGCTCTGGCGACTAACGCTGAGGGTACCGGCCTGTTCTGGTACCGCCGCGACCCCGAGCAGCTCAAGTCGAAGCTGGCTCAGGCCGCTAAGCTGCACGTTCAGCTGGTGACCGGCTGGGAGAAGCTGCGTGAGCAGTACCGTTCGAAGGCTGCTGAGGTTGCCTCCTACGATGCGTGGGCTAAGACCTTTGCCGAGCATACGGATTCTGAGCTGACCCGATGAACGATCTGAAGTCTGTTCCCCTGAAGGCGCCCGGCCGTGGGCGCGGCATCCTGGATGCGGTGAAGAACCGCTACCTGCTTCGACTGCTGGTCGATAAGGAAATCCAGGTCCGCTACCGCGGCTCGGTGCTGGGCATTTTGTGGTCGTACATTAAGCCGGGTGTGCAGTTCCTGG
Organism: uncultured Rothia sp.; assembly: GCF_937976295.1. Lineage (GTDB taxonomy): Bacteria > Actinomycetota > Actinomycetes > Actinomycetales > Micrococcaceae > Rothia. Next base: position 13,000 of record NZ_CALJRY010000331.1, read on the forward strand.
TGTTCTACATTGCCATGGGTATGTTCCTTGGCTTGGAACGCGGTATGCACAACTATGCGGTGTACCTGTTCTCGGGCATGATTGCCATTAACTTCTTCTCGGAGGGTTTTGGTAATGGTGCTCGCGCCATGGTGGTTAACAGCGCGCTGATTCGTAAGATTTACCTGCCGCGTGAGCTGTTCTCGCTGTCGACGGTGTGGGTGGCTCTGGTGCATTTTGTGCCTCAGATTGCTGTGATGCTGTTGGCCTGCTTCTTGGTGGGTTGGTCCCCGACCTTCCTGGCGTTGGGGTCGATTCTGGCGGGCATGCTCATCGTGATGCTGTTGTCCTATGGTTTGGGTCTGATCTTCGGTGTGGCGAACGTGTTCTTCCGCGATTCGGAGAACATCGTGGACATGCTGCTGATGGTGGCTACCTGGTTCTCGCCGGTGCTGTACTCCTGGACCATGGTGCGTGACACCCTGTACCCGTGGGTGTTTAACGTGTTCATGCTTAACCCGCTGACCGTTGCGGTGGAGCTGTTCCACTATGGCTTCTGGCATCCGACGCTCCGTCCTGAGGATTTGGCGCTTCCTTCTTCGCAGGTGGTTCCGTATCTCTTCAGCTTCTGGACTCCGATTGCCATTGGTATTTCTCTGCTGACCGTTTTGATTGGTGATTTGCTCTTCCGTAAGTTTGAGGGCAACTTCGCCCAGGAGCTCTGATTCTGTGGATATTAAGAAGCTTGAGTTCCCGCCGGTGAGCCCGGACGCTCCCGTGGTGATTCGCGTGGAGAATTTGGTGAAGCGCTTCGTTCTGCGCCACACCCGTTCGATGAAGGAAGCTTTTGTGTGGCTGATTAAGGGCCGCAAGGGTGATCTTTCGGAGAAGTTCAATGCGCTCAACGGCGTGAGCCTGGATATTCGTCAGGGTGAGCGTGTGGCTCTTCTGGGTCTGAACGGCTCGGGTAAGTCCACGCTGCTGAAGATGATTTCTGGCGTGATGCGCGCCGATGAGGGTGAGGTTCTCACTCGCGGCAATATTGCGGGTCTGATTGAGGTGGGCGCTGGTTTCCACCCTGATCTGACCGGTCGCGATAACGTGTACCTCAACGGCGCGATTTTGGGTATGTCCAAGGAGGAGATTGAGGCTTCCTTCGATTCGATTGTGGATTTCGCTGAGATTCACGACTTTATCGATACCGAGGTGAAGTTCTACTCTTCGGGTATGTACCTGCGTCTGGCATTCTCGGTTGCGGTTCATACGAACCCGGATATCTTCCTGGTGGATGAGATTCTTGCGGTGGGCGATGAGCCGTTCCAGAAGAAGTGTATTGCGAAGATTCAGGAGCTGTGCTCTGCCGGTAAGACTCTTGTCGTGGTGAGCCATGACCTGGATTTGGTTTCTAAGATTTGTGACCGCGGTGTGGTGCTGGAGCACGGTAACCTGCGTTTTGACGGTCCGATTAAGAAAGCCGTGAAGGTGATTCGTGGCGGCGACTAACCGCTAGGTGATTGCTGGTGATGGGGCGTGTATTCCCGATGGGGGAGTGCACGCCCCTTTGCTGTGCCCGAATGTTGTGCCTGAGAAGTTGTTGTTGCTCGATAGGGTTCTGGCGTTTCAGCTGGAGCGGCAGGGGGAGGCAGCAGTGGCGGTTGCGGGGGTTTTAAGACGAAATGTTACGTGTGCACCGAGTGCAAGATGGCGGTGGTCGGCGGTAAACGGTTCGGGAGGCGCACGTGCAGCTGTTCTGCAAGTCACAGCTGACTAGGCGTTTTGGATTTTAGTGCACATTAGGTAAAGGTATATGCAATTCTATGCATCAAAAATACTCAAATACTATACTCGTAAATATTAAGGGGTGTTTTATTACATTTTGATAAATTTGATGCGCAGAGGGTAGGGTGATGGTGGCATTGATGTATCAATGCTTCACCGTATTCCACACAACCACACCGCACACAGCATCGGATTATTTCAATGGAGAACACCGTACTGGATACCCGGGCGGAGCATCTAACTCTGCTCGAGGAAAATATCCGTAAGGCAATGCGCCACCGCAGCCTGGACCCGCACGAGGACCAGCGCGCCGTTCGCGGGCTCATTGACGAGCACCTGAACGATTACGAACAGCGGCGCACCCGCATCTCCCTGCCCGATTTGGGCGACCGCGAATCCGTGATTCAGCGCCTGCACGATGAAATCTGCGGCTTCGGCGTGATTCAGCCGTTCCTCGATGATGAGAGCGTTGAAGAAATCTGGATCAACTCTCCCGACGAAATCTTTATCGCCCGCAACGGCGAAAGCGAATTGACCGGTCTGCACCTGAGCGCCGAGGCGATCAATAGCCTGCTGGAGCGCATGCTCAAGCCTTCTGGTCGCCGAGTGGACCTTTCCTCCCCGTTCGTTGATGCATCCCTGCCGGATGGCTCCCGCTTGCACGCGGTGATTCCCGATATTACTCGCAGGCACACGAGCATCAATATCCGTAAGTTCGTGGTGCGTGCCCGCCGCCTGCCCGACCTGGTACGAATGAACTCGCTGAGTGCCGGCGCGGCGTCCCTGCTGCACGCGGCGGTGGAGAGCGGCATGAACATCCTCGTATCGGGTGCAACCCAAGCTGGTAAGACCACGATGCTGAACTGCCTGTCGGCATCTATTCCGCCGCGTGAGCGCGTGATTACGTGCGAAGAAATCTTTGAGCTTGCGGTTCCGCTACGCGATGTGGTGGGTCTGCAGTGCCGCCAGCCGAACCTTGAGGGCACCGGCGCGATTGAGCTGCGCCGCCTGGTCAAGGAAGCTCTGCGTATGCGCCCGGACCGCATCCTCATTGGTGAGGTGCGTGAGGCGGAGTCCCTGGATATGCTCATTGCGCTCAACGCGGGCCTGCCGGGTATGTGCACGATTCACGCGAACTCGGCGCGTGACGCGGTGACCAAGATTTGCACCCTGCCGCTGCTGGCGGGCGAGAATATTTCCTCGGCGTTCGTGGTGCCGACCGTGGCGTCCTGCTTTGACATTGTGGTGCATTGCGGCCGCGATTCGCGCGGTCAGCGTCAGGTTGAAGAGATTAGCATGCTGGGCGGCCGCGTTGAGGACGGCGTGATTGAGATGTCTCCGCTGTTTGTGCGCCGTGACGGTCGGATGGTGTGCGTGGCGTTGGAGCTGCCGAACCCGGACCGTTGGATTCGTGCCGGTCACCGCCCCGAGCAGGTGCTGGCGGCGGCGAAGGCGGGTCAGTAATGCCTCTGTTTTTGAGTCTGATTTTGGGGTTGGGCGTCTGCCTGATTTACCTTTCCTGCTTTCCGGATAACGGCAAACCGCCGAAGCCGAGTAATGACCCGGCGCTGGTTGTGGCGCTGCGTAAGGCGGGTATGCATTCGCTGACGCCTCGCACGTTCATGTGGGTGAGTGTCGTCAGCGGTGTGGGCGCGTCGATTCTGCTGCTGATGGTTACTCAGCTTTTGCCGCTGGGTCTGCTGGGTCTGATTGGTGGTTTTGTGGCGCCTCGTGTGGTCGTGAATCATCGTGCCCGCGCGGCGGATGCCCGGATTTGGCAGTTGTGGCCGGATGCGGTGGATCACCTGCGTTCGGCGATTCGAGCCGGTTTGTCCCTGCCGGAGGCGCTGATTCAGCTGTCCTACCGCGGCCCGGAGGAACTGCGTGACGCCTTCGCCCATTTTTCGCGTGATTACCGTGCATCGGGTGAGTTCGTGCCGTCGCTGAACCGTTTGAAGGAGTACCTCTCTGACCCGGTGGCGGACACCATCATTGAGGCTTTGAAGATTGCCCGCGAGGTGGGCGGTTCGGACCTGGGTAAGCTGCTGGGCACGCTGAGTGATTTTCTGCGTGAGAATGCGCGTACCCGTTCGGAGCTTCTGGCGCGTCAGTCGTGGACTGTGAATGCGGCTCGCCTCTCCTGTGTGGCGCCCTGGTTTGTGCTGTGTCTGATGGCGACTCAGCCTGCCGCGCGCATGGTTTATAACTCATTTGCCGGTGCGATGCTGATGATTGCCGGTGCCGCTATTTCTTTGGCGGCGTACCGTCTGATGCTGCGTATTGGTGAGTTGCCGCGTGAACGGAGGGTTTTCGGGTGAACCTGCCTCTGATTTTTGGTCTGCTGTTGGCGACCGGCGTGGGTCTGATTCTTTCGTCGGTGCTGAATACTCGCAGTATTTCGTTCTCTGATCGTGTGGCGTCGCAGCTGCGCGGTGAGACTTTGCGTGAGTCGCTCTTGAAGGAGCAGGAGCGCCGCGAGCCGAGCCTGCTGGAGGCGATTTCGGCGTTCTGCGCGCCGCTTCTGCGTTCGCTGTCTTCGTCGTTGAGCGGCTCGTCGCTGAGTGATAGTTCGGTGCAGGAGCGTCTGCGTCGTGCTGGTTCTTCGCAGAGTGTGAGTGCGTTTCGTGCTGAGCAGCTGCTGTGGGCTCTTGCCGGTGTGACCGTCATGAGTGCCCTGACCGTTATCGGTGTGGTGCAGGAGCGTTTCTCGATCCTGGTGGCTCTTGTGCTGGTGCTGGTGAGCGGTTTGAGCGGCTTTCTGGCACGTGACTGGTGGCTGGGCGAGGCGGTGACTAAGCGTGAGAAGCAGCTGGTCGCTGAGTTCCCGGCGCTGGCGGAGATGATGGCGCTGTCGGTGACGGCGGGCGAGTCGGCACTGGCGGCTTTGGAGCGTATCTGTTTGACCTCTCGCGGCGAGTTGGCTCGTGAGTTTTCTGAGATTTTGGCTCAGACCCGCACGGGCGTTTCGCTCTTGAGCGCGCTGCAGGAGTTCTCGGAGCGTACTCGCGTTCCGGCGTTGAGTCGCTTCGTTGAGGGTATTGCTGTTGCGATTGAGCGCGGTACCCCTCTGGCCGATGTGTTGCGTGCGCAGGCTCAGGATGTGCGCGATAACGCTAAGCGTGAGCTGATGGAAACAGCCGGTAAGAAGGAGATTGCGATGCTCGCCCCGGTGGTGTTTTTCATCCTGCCGCTGACCGTGATTTTTGCGATCTTCCCGGGCTTGTCGCTCATGCGTTTGAACTTTTAGATTTTGCGGCGGGTACACACCGTACCGGCCGCGCCGTGGTGGGCTGGGCTGATTGCCCGGCGCGCCGCACCAACCACACACTACACCCTTTGATTGAAGGAGAAAATCATGTTCCGTCGTTTCCGCACCACCCTTACCGTGCTGATCGCCCTGGCTGTCGCATCCGTGCTGGCTCTGCGCCTGAAGAACAAGCAGGATGACCCCGAGCGCGGCGACGTGCCCGGTTGGGTCATGATTACCATGATGAGCGCCGTGCTGGTTGCCGCTATCCTGGCGATTGCTCAGCCCGCTCTGACCAAGATGTTCAACGACGCGATTGCTCTGGTTCACCAGTAATGCGTAAGTCCCGCATCGCTTCTGAGCTGACTGCCGCTGAGCTCGCGGAACATTCTGTGGAGGATAGCGAGCGCGGTGACGCCAGCACGGAATTCGTCATGGTCGGTGCGCTGTTGGTGTTGCTGACCATGGCGATTCTGCAGGTTTCTTTCGCCCTGTATGCACGAACCATGTTGGTGGATGCTGCGGCGGCTGGGGCACGTTACGGTACGATGCGTGACCGCACTCCGCAGGAGGGCATGGAGCGTACCCGTCAGCTGATTGAGGGGGCTCTTCCGTCTTCGTATGCTGAGAATATTTCGTACCGTCAGAGTAGTGATTCTACGGGTGTGCGCACTTTGGAGGTGACGGTGAAGTCTCCTTTGCCGGTGCTGGGTCCGTGGGGTTTTCCGGATTCTATTGAGGTGAAGGGGCATGCGATTTATGCGGAGCATCGTTCCGGTGATTAGTGGCTTTTCGCTTCGGCAGCGTGTGAAGGAACGCCTGAAGAGCCGGTCTGACCGGCGTCTTTCTAGCCAGCAAAGCCCCGAAGAGGGTAGCGCCATTGTGGAGTTCCTGGGTTTGGGTATTACTCTGCTCATCCCGGTGCTCTACGGCATTCTGACGATTTTTAGCTTGCAGTCTTCGGTGATGGCGGCTCATGCGGCGAGCGCCCAGGTGGTGCTGTATGTGCAGGAGCAGCCGCAGGATTCGTCGGTTGGTCCGGATTTGGCTCAGCGTCTGGCGGTGCATGCTGCCGCGGATTACGGGGTTGAGCCCTCCGATGTGAGCGTGTCGTTGAGCTGTTCATCGGGGGAGTGCATCTCGGGTACGAAGGCGTACGCCACGGTGACGGTTCAGGCGCGCTTGCCGCTGCTGCCTTCGTTTATGGGTGGCGGCGTGATTCCGGTGAGTTCTCATGCGACGAGTTGGGGGTCTGGTCATGATGCTTCGTAGTGTTGTGCCTGCTCGCCTGTTCTCGGTTGCCTACCTGCAGGCTCGTACCCGTGTGCAGACTCGTGCCAACATGAAGATTCGAGCCAGTGCGCTGGGCCGGGCGCTCGCCTCTGATCCTCCCGCCTCAAGCCCGGAAGAGGGCAGCATTGCCCCGTTGATTGTGGGTATGCTGGCGTTGCTTCTGCTCATCGGTTCGGTGACGGTGGCGATTACCGGCGCGTATCTGCAGACTCAGCATCTGCAGGATATGGCGGACGCTCAGGCGAACTCGATTACCCGCACGATGCGCACTCCGGAGGAAGCGAGTGGTTCGGCGGCGTGGGAGTATGCGAGCGCGTACCTGGCTGAGGTTCAGCCGGGGCAGGATTTTCATGCGTTGCGTCTGGATAATGTGTCCGTGGATTCTGATCACAGTGTGCACGTGTACCTGTCGGCTCGTATTCGTCCGCCGCTGCTGTCGATTCTGGTGCCTGATGGTATTGAGGTGACCGCTCATGGTTCGTCGCGTTTGAAGACGAGCCAGGGCCCGTCCAGCGATTAGTGGCGTTGTGAGCCCCATAGACTGCGAGGGTGCATCCGCAAGGTAGTGTAACGGCTAGCGGATGCGCCCTCGTTTTTATCCCCGTTTTTGTGCCCGTTGGGCGGCTTCTGCCCTCTACCTCTGCCCACTACCCGCCTCATCCTTCTGCGCTGTGGGCTGTTGCGGGCTGTAACGGCGGGACTTTCTGGCCGTTTCGCGATAGTGTTAAAAGCTATGGCATCCTTCGACTTTTCTGCTGAGATTAAAGAGCTTCGCGCGATCTTCGACTCTATTGCTGCTGTGAGCGATATTGAGGGGATTGAGCGCGCCATTGAGGACCTGTCTGCGCAGGCTGCCGCCCCCGATTTGTGGGATGACGTGGAGAACGCGCAGAAGGTGACGAGCGCACTGTCGTATAAGCAGTCGGAGCTGAATCGTCTGCGTTCGCTGTCTTCTCGCATTGATGATGTTGAGGTGATGGTGGAGCTTGCCGAAGCGGAGGATGAGGAGACCGCCGCCGAGCTGCTCGCTGATGCTGAGCGTGAGTGCGGTGAGATCCGCGCCAAGCTGGAGGAGCTTGAGGTGCTGGTGCTGCTGTCGGGTGAGTACGATCAGCGTGAGGCTGTGGTGACGATCCGTTCGGGCGCCGGTGGCGTGGATGCCGCTGATTTCGCGGAGATGCTGCTGCGCATGTACCTGCGTTGGGCGGAGAAGAACGGCTACCCGACGAAGGTTCTGGACACCTCCTACGCTGAGGAGGCGGGCCTGAAGTCGGTGACCTTCGAGGTGAACGCGCCGTACGCTTTTGGCCGCCTGTCGGTGGAAGCGGGTACTCACCGCCTGGTGCGTATTTCGCCGTTCGATAATCAGGGCCGCCGCCAGACCTCGTTTGCGGCGGTTGAGGTGATTCCTCTGATTGAGCAGACGGATGCTATTGAGATTCCCGAGTCTGAGATTAAGGTGGATGTGTTCCGCTCGTCGGGCCCGGGTGGTCAGTCGGTGAATACGACGGATTCGGCGGTGCGTATGACTCACTTGCCGACCGGTATTGTGGTGTCGATGCAGAATGAGAAGTCGCAGTTGCAGAACCGTGCGGCGGCTTTGCGTGTGCTGCAGTCTCGCCTGTTGCTGTTGCGTAAGGAGCAGGAGGATGCGAAGAAGAAGGAGCTTGCCGGTGACATTAAGGCAAGCTGGGGGGACCAGATGCGCTCCTATGTTCTGCATCCGTACCAGATGGTGAAGGATCTGCGTACCGGCTATGAGGAGGGTAATACCTCTAATGTTTTGGATGGCGGTTTGAACGCCTTTATTGATGCTGGTATTCGCTGGCGTGCTTCGGGGCGCGCGGCTGAAGACAGCTAAGACATGAAGGATTGAGTGATGGCTCAGAAAAAGAAGAAAGACGCGAAGAAGGACCCGAATAACGCGATTATTGCCCAGAATAAGAAGGCTCGCCACAACTACAACATTGTGGATACTTATGAGGCGGGCATTGTTCTGTTGGGTACTGAGGTGAAGTCTCTGCGTGATGGTGGGGCGTCCATTGTGGATGGTTTCTGCCAGGTGACCGATAACGAGATGTGGCTCGAGGGCATTCATATTGCGGAGTACGGTTACGGTACGTGGACGAACCATGCGGCTCGTCGTCGCCGTAAGTTGCTGCTGCATCGTTCTGAGATTAATAAGTTGGCGCAGAAGCTGAAGGAGACCGGTTACACGGTGGTTCCGTTGAAGCTGTACTTCTCGAATGGTCGTGCGAAGGTTGAGATTGCTTTGGCGACCGGTAAGCGTGAGTACGATAAGCGTCAGGCTTTGCGTGAGCGTCAGGATGACCTGGAGGCGCGCCGCGCGATGCGTTACCGCAACCTCGGCTAGAGCTGAGGCAACGGCCGGGGTGCACGGTTGCTCTAGGAACTTGCCGGTAGGGGCGGGGCGCGGTTCCTCACGTATAATGGTTAAAAATTTCGTGGCGTACCGCGAGCACCATTCATTCTTTGAGGAGACATATGTCTGAGAACCCGAACTACCAGCAGAACCCGGGCGAGTTCATTCCCGCACCGCAGCAGGCACCCGCATACAACATGCAGGGCGGCTACCCCGGCTACCAGCCGAAACCGGGCTCGGGGCTGGCTATCGCCTCCTTGGTCTGCGGTATTTTGGGTGTTCTGACCGGTATTTTTATCTTTAGTGGACTTTCTCTTGGCCTGGCGGGTATCGTGCTGGGTATTGTTGCGCTGGTGAAGGTGAAGAACGGTACCGCTTCCGGTAAGGGCATGGCGATTGGTGGCATTGTCACCGGTGCGCTGGGCATGATTGTTGCTGTTGTTGTGCTGATTCTGGGCATGATTGGCATTGGTATGCTCAGCGAGTGTGCTGAGCATGCTGTGCAGGACTCGAACGGCAACTACGTGTGCACTGTGAATGGTCATACCCAGACTTTGGACCCTGATGAGTACCGTACTCTGCGCCGCTAAGTCGCGCTGAGTCTTTGAAGCGTTATGGGACCGAATAGTGTTGAACTATTCGGTCCCTTGCTCTTTTTCGGCACTGATTCTGCCCGATTGGTGGATTCTGGGGTCTGATTCTGAAATCTTGGACTTCATAGATGCCTCAAATGATGGCTTATTTATATAATGGAACCGAACTCAGCGCGCAATGGTGCGTTGGGCGAGTATAAATTGTTCGCTGCAACTGTGAAGGAAAGAACGACGGATGTCTGAGAATAACTACGGAAACAACCAGGGGAACGCGCAGAACCCCTACGCTGCTCAGCAGCCTAATTCTTCCGCCCAGAGCTCGTACGGTCAGGATTATGGCCAGGCTCCTGCAGCGCAGAATACTTACGGCCAGGATTATGGTCAGAGCGCATCCGCTCAGAACAGCTACGGCCAAACTCAGCAGAACACTGCTCAGCAGAACGCGCCCCAGCAGAACCAGTACGGTCAGTTCGGTGCGCAGTCTTCTCAGAATACTTACGGTCAGAACGCTGCTCAGGGTTCTTCTGCACAGGGCGTTTCGGCACAGGGCGCTGCAGCACAGAACACCTACGGCCAGGCTCAGCCCGCTCAGCAGCAGTACGGTTACGGTCAGGATGCTTCCTACCAGGCGCAGCCCGCTCAGCAGAACCAGTACGGTTACGGCCAGGACGCCTCCTACCAGGCGCAGCCCGCTGACTACAACTACCAGCAGAACTCTTACCAGCAGCAGCCTCAGCAGGATGCTTACGGTTACGGCCAGCCCGCGGGTTACCCGTATGCGGCTCCCGTGACGAAGAAGGCTCCCGGCATGGCGCTGGCGGCGATGATCCTCGGTATTGCGGCTGTGCTGACCGGTTTCCTCGTGTTTGGTATTCTGCTGGGTATCGCCGCAATCATTCTGGGCGCGCTGTCCCTGAAGAAGACTAAGGAAGTTGGCGCGGGTAAGGCATTCGCATTGACCGGTATTATCACCGGTGCGGTGTCCGTCCTGATTTCAATTTCCATGCTTTTCGTATATATTTCTTTCTTCCAGACTACTGAGAAGTGCCTTGAGGTTGGTACCGATGACGGTCACGGTAACGTGGTCTGCCAGATTGGTGACAACCCGAACAACCGCATGACTGTTCCTGCGCGCCACTAAATTTTGACCGCCTAATTTTGACTGCCTAATTTTGGCTACCCAGCGCCGTACGCGAACGGGGTGAGGCTCCCAGATGATTTGGGGCGCCTCACCCCGTTTGCTGTGCCCGCCGTTGATGAGGGTGTGTGCGGTGGAGGCGCGCTCGCCGGGTTCTGCACAGGTATTCTCTGTCAGTGAGTGTGCCGCGTGTGCGGGGTGGGGGACTTGCACGCCGTTAAACATCTTAGATATACTGAATCTCTACCGTGTTTGAATGGCACCGCGGCATCAAGGTATGTCGAGGAAAACTTTCAGAAGACGGTGGGCTTTTTGATAAAAGCATACGGGGATGATCGGTTTCGACGATGTGAGTTGAGATGGGTGAAGCGTGCCGAGGATGCAGGGTTATCTCGTTAACGCCCTCTGCAAAAAATTAAGTGCAGAATCTAAGCGCACTGACTTCGCACTCGCTGCCTAAGCGCGAGTTGCCGTCTGTCGGCCTGAGCATGCCTTTGGCTCAGTTACCGGCATCGACTTAAAAGGCCACTGCTGCTAGCCCTTGTTGCGGGGGTTAGCGGGACTTTTACGTGACTAGGTTCGTCGGTATATGTGTTTATGCAAGTACCGGAGCCGAAAAGTAGCGTTCGCATAAACTGCGCACGGAGAAGCCCCGTTGACGCCACATCGGACCGGGGTTCGATTCCCCGCATCTCCACCCTTGAGATGCTGGTTTGGATACAATCCAAGCCAGCATCTTTTTTATGCCCGAAAGCGGGTTTTCCCTTGTCAATAATGCTGGGTTTTGCGGTGGATGATGGATAACATCTTCATCCGCGTCCTGCGCTCTTTAATCTGGGAGAGGTCAAATGCGTGCGAAGAGTATATTTACACTAGGATTTCTTCTCACTATTGTTCCGGTGTTCTGGGTGGTTATCTCATTTGCCAGAGGTGGGGAGTTCTTCGATCCAGTATCAATTCTTGGTGCAATTTTAGGAGGTCTTTTGGTCACTTTTGTAGCCAGAAGGACGCTTGAGAGTGATTTAAAGTTCCCTAAGGGACCTCCTAAAGGACCTAGTGTGTAAAACATCGCTTAGAATTTTCTAAGAGGAAGAACCGCGGTAGGTTTCTACCACCCGGCAGGACGCCCCACGGCATCCCCTGCCGGGTATTTTTATGCCCAATTTGCGGTCCGTTCTGGGGTGTGCCGGTGTGCCCCTCCGCGACAAGCCCGCGCAGCATAGCCCCGTATGTGAGCGAGTCGCGGCTCATGAGCTCGCCGTGCCCTACCCCGCCCAGATGCGCAGCTCTGCCTCAGGGAACGATGGTGGAACCGCTCGTCAGGCGCGCAGAAACGCCTGTGAATTGAGTTAACAATCGGATCCCTTAGCAGCGCGGATAGGGTCGCGAGGAGAGTGACAGATAGCACTTGTGGTACCGTTGTGGCGAGCGAAGGAGCTTGACATGGCCCTTGACTTTAAGATGGCCTTTGACTTTAAGAAGGAACACAAGGAACTCTACGCCCCCAAGAAGAGGCCGGGCATTATCGAGGTCCCGCCGGTTACCTACGTGGCGGTGCGTGGAAGTGGTGACCCTAACGAAGAAGGCGGGGCCTACCAGCAGGCAATCGCGGTCCTGTATGCCATCTCATACACGATCAAAATGAGCAAGAAGGGTACTCGTCAGATCGAGGGCTATACCGACTTTGTCGTCCCGCCTTTGGAAGGCTTCTGGTGGCAGGACGCCGTGGAGGGGGTCGACTACGCCCACAAGGAGGCATTCAACTGGATTGCCGTTATCCGTCTACCCGATTTCGTGACACGGGAGGTCTTCGGCTGGGCGGTCGAGGAGGCGACGGCGAAAAAGAAGATTGACTGCTCGATTGCGGAGTATCTTCGGGTACGCGAGGGGCTCTGCATCCAGTGTCTGCACGTCGGTAGCTACGACGACGAGCCTGCCACGGTCGAAGCCATGGATGCCTTCGCGCGCGAGCAAGGCTACGAGATCGACCTGTCGGAGGAGCGGCGCTACCACGAGGTTTATCTGTCGGACGCTCGCAAGGTAACACCTGACAAGTTGAAGACCATCGTGCGTCATCCGATTAAACTCGCGGGTGAAGACTGACAGTTCGAATAGCGGCAGCCTGGCGAGTGTGAAGTGTTAGGAGCTTCGTGTTCGTGCGGCCGGTGGCCTACTAGCCGTAGCGCGAGAAGACAGGTAGTGTTGTTACGTTAGCTCTCTATGATTGGAGTGAATAATGCTTGTTGTGACGACCCCGACCGTTGAGGGTGCACCCATCAAGGAGTACATCGGTATGGTCTCCGGCGAGGCGATTTCCGGTGTCAACATGTTCAAAGACATCGGTGCGAGCCTGGCTAACTTGTTCGGTGGCCGCGCCTCCCAGTACGAGGAAGAGATTGGCGGCGCCTCCGAGACTGCCGTCAATGAAATGTGCGCCCGTGCCGAGGCGATGGGCGCCAATGCGGTCGTCGGCGTGAAGGTCGACTACTTCACCGCCGGCACCGACAACGGCATGCTCGCCGCCATCGCGACGGGCACCGCGGTCATTCTCTGACCCGC
>NZ_CALJRY010000332.1 GCF_937976295.1 uncultured Rothia sp.
CGCATGCACATTGCGACCCGTAGCCTGCCGGTGAAGGACGTTGTCTCAACCCGCCTGCTGCTGGAGGGCCCCGCCGCCCGTGCGGCAGCGGCGGCACCGGACACCCCGGAGCGTGCGGCGGCGCTGGAGCGGGCGCGCGCGCATCTGGCGGAGATGGATGAGCAGATCAGCGATGAGCGCTTCCATTTCTGCGATACGCGTTTTCACTATGAGCTGTCGAAGCTTGGCGGCAACATTGTGCTTGATACGGTGATTGACTCTTTGCACATGGCGACGATGAGTTATGTGCAGGAGGCGGTTCCTTTCTTGAAGGATTGGGAGGCGGTCAAGCGCACGCTGCAGCAGCAGCATTACGGCATTATTGAGGCGATTGCCTCGCACGATGAGCAGGCGGCCTACGAGCGGGTGTGCGAGCATATTACGTGGTTCTATTCGCTGTCTGACAGGGCTGCGGAGGAGCGGGCACGGCAGCATCCGGCGCGGGATATTCTGCACGAGGATTTGTGCCACGCGAACGTGCATGATGAAGACGTTCACACCGGCTAGGCTTCGCCCCTCAACCTCATAAACCCACATAGCTAAAGGGTGGTGCCCCGGAAGAATGACCTTCCGGGGCACCACCCTTATTCGCTGGGCAGTTATTGCAGGAGCTCAAGCGGCTGAACCTTCGTTGCCGCGTAGGCGGGCAATGCACCCGCCACGATACCCACAGCCAAGCCGAGGAAAGGAATCCCTAGGATAAGGGGTGGCAGAGATAGCGCCCATCCGTTGAGAAGGCACACAACCCAGGAACCGAGGATACCGAGGATGAAGCCTCCAAGAGCACCCAGGGCCCCGAGGAGAGCCGCCTCCGCCAGGAAGCTCACCGCCACATCTCGCCGTCCCAACCCTAATGCACGGTTGATGCCGATTTCCCGGCGGCGTTCCCAGACCGAAATCTGCATGGTCATCACAATGCCGAAGCTTGTCGAGACGATAAGAACCACTAGGATGATGGTCGTAAGAGCTCGACTGTCCTTCGTCAAGGAAGCACGAAGAGTCACCGGTGAAGGTGGAATCTCAATGTTTGTATCAACGGGGGTGCGTTGCGGATCGAGCACCTGCTTGAGCTGTTCCGCGACCGTATCTGCGCTTCCTGGATTCACGATGATGTCCATACCGCGTTGCAGGGTGTGGGCTTGCGGCAAGAAAGTGGAGGTAGTCGGCAGAATAAGAGCGCTACTGAGAGCAGCGTTTTTGCCACCGTCACGGATAATACCGAGCACATAGGCTCGCATTCCGTTGACCTCAATTATGTTCCGCCCGGGCTCAGTACTGACCCCCAGCTCCTTCGCGAGGGCAACACCCAGATAGACGGTAGGCTCACCGGGGCGCTCGCGGGCAGGTTCCGAGAAATGTCCCTCAACAATGTGCGCACCTCGTGCTTTCAAACCTGCTTCTGAAATGATTGCGAGGGGTGTTTGTTGGCCCTCCTGTCCCGGCCTGTTGACCTGCGGGCGCGTTGTCTGCGTATCGATGGTGACTGTACCGGCAGCTTTGACCTCTGGAACTTGGTTAACGCGCCAGAGCAGTTCATCCTCCGGTATATCCCAGGTCTGCGGCTGGAGGCGCACACCGAGCCGGGTGGAATCGTAGCTGGCCAGCTGCGAGCTCGTATTGAGCGCCGACGACTCGCTGACGCCCACCAGCATGATGATGGTGGTTGTTCCCGCGAGCATCGCCAATACTGTGAGCAGGTTGCGGCGCCAACGGCGAACAACTGCAAGGAGAGCGTAGTGAAGGTTATTCCTTAGCATCTATCCTCCCCTGACAACGGGTTCTTTGAGCGTTTGGTGGGCCGATTCTTCGGGACGAGTGAGTTCGGGGCTAACGAGCATCCCATCGACCATGTGCAGCTGCCGGTCGCAGCGAGCCGCGATATCGGGTTCATGGGTGATGATGACCAGGCTTTGCTTCTCCGCACGGCCGGCGAGGAGCAGATCCAACACCTTGTGAGAGTTTTCAGTGTCGAGGTTTCCTGTAGGCTCATCGCACAGCAGGATACGCGGGGCGCAGGCTAACGCGCGCGCAACCGCGACTCTTTGCTGTTCACCACCGGACATATTGCGTGGAAGAACCTCCAAACGGTGCCCCAAACCCACCTGTTCAAGTGCCTGCAACGCACGCTGATGCGCCTGACGCCCTGGTACGCCGCGCATCCGGAGGGTGTGGGTAATGTTCTCGGTGGCGTTCAGATGAGCAATGAGGTGGTACGCCTGAAAGACGAAGGCAATATGCTCACGGCGCGCTACAGTTCGTTCGGCGTCGCTGGCGGTGCCCATGTTTTGGCCCAATATTTTCAGCTCACCCTCAGAGGGCTGATCGAGTAGCCCGATGATAGAGAGGAGCGTAGATTTTCCGCTTCCGGAGGCGCCGGTAATGGCCACCGACTCGCCTTCATGAATGCTGAGGGTCGCGTTTTTGAGTGCCCAGGTGGAGGGCGGGAAGAAACGCGCAATATTGTGGCACTCGATATTAGGTTGTGAGGCGGTAGCGCTCACTGGGAGGGCACGTTCTGTCTCGTGATGAGGCATTTTAGCGCTCCTTCAGCTTCACGACGGTGCCTGCCTTGAGCTCTGCAGCGGGGTTAACGAGCTCGCAGACTCCGGCGGAGCACACACCGAGGGTGACGGGAACGCTCTGACCGTTCTCCAGGGTGATGGAGTGCGTTCCGTTTTCTTCGGTTTTGACGGCTGCTTCGAGCACCGCGAGGGCGTTTTCAGCGCCTCGGTTGAGGGTAACGGTTGCTTGAAAACGTGTTGATGCCGTCGTGTTTTCCGGCAAGTCGATTGTGATGGGGTAGCGTTTCCGCGCGGTAGCTCCCGGTGCGGAGGTATCGCTGTTAGGTCGCGCGCTGTTCTGAGCACCGTTGGAGGCACCTGCGTTAGCGCCGCCGTCAGCGTTAGTTGAGCCTTCGGGTGTGAGGGCCGCGCCCAGAGTGCCTTCGAGCGGGCTTCCGTTATCGGTAAGAATCTGGACTTTCTGCCCCTCAGCGAGTTCATTGCTGAGAGCGCTACCGTCCGCGGAGAGTACCAGACGGTATCCACCCGCGGATAGGGTGCACAGCGCCGGAGTTGAGGTTTGGCCTTTGGTGCCGCAGCTGTTGTCTACGGTGTATTCATTGCCGTCAGCGAAGAGGTACTCAGAGAGCGGCAGGGCGGTGTTGTAGCGTCCTTCTTCGGTTCGGTCAGTATCCCCGGGCGGGTAGTAGCCACGATCCAGGTAGAAACGGTAGACAGCGTTGGCGGTTGCTTCGCCGTAGTTTCCTTCCTCATCCCAGATGCTGTAACCGAGCGATTCTAGAGCTTCTTGGAGCTGTTTAACGTCATCGCCGCGTGCGCCTACGGCAAGGTCGCGGTAGGCGGGAATACTACCCTTGAACGCAATGATGGGACGCTCGTTGATAGTGGTGATAATTGAGCCGTTACTCAGCTGGGTACCCGCTTTGGCGCCGTCCCTGGTCACCACTCCTTGAGGGGTTCCTACGGTGTAGCTTCGGGCGGGTGACACGTTGACTTCTCCCGAGTAGGTGCGGGTAACAGTCTGCGTGCTGATTCGGGTTGTTAGTTGCGCGGCGCGGGACGGCTGCACATTGGATTCAACATTGGTGCGTAGCCCCGTATTAAGCGCGTAGATGGAGAACCCGCCGGTGATGACGAGCAGAATGACGAGCACCGGAACCAGGTAGGCGCGTACGGTTGCCGTCATGGCGGCGCGGCGGGGGTTTTCTGAACTCTGCTGCGTGTTCATGGGTTCACCTTTCTGCGGTGAAATATGGGGCGGGACTAAAGGTGATTGCTGAGGGAAACAACGTGGCGGGGACTGAATAAAGGGGTGTATCCTCTGCTCTCATCCGCGGGTGAAAGCGGTTGAGAGCAGAGGACCGGTAGAGAATTCTTGTTAGAAAATATCCAACGAGGAATCAGCGTTTACTAGTTGCTGTTGGCCAGTTGCCGTCGGCTAGTTGCCGTTGACTAGAGTTGCTGCACGCTCCTGTGCCTGACGTTCAATATCGCGTACTTCAAGGATGAGCGGCTCATGCTCATTGAGCCAGGTCGCAGCCTTTTCGTAGTAGATATTCTGCGCTTTAGTCAGGATTCCAGTGGATTTCTGGCAGTTGTAGTCGGCGTGAGCTAGGGCCTGCTCTTCCGCGTTGGCGGCGGCATTGGCTGCCTTGTACTTACCCCAGGTTTTCTCTGCGTAGCTGGGAGCATCTCCGAAGTGCTGGATGTCGGCGTATCCGCTTTCTTTCATGCATGCACCGTAGGTGGTGTCATCGCGGTAGTATTTCCCCATTTCTTCTATCGCGTTATTTTTGGATCCACCCGTGATGAGTTCGTTAACGAAGTTGGTGTATTTGAGGTAGTTTTCTGCTGAGCCGAAGACAGCTTCTGCCGCACGTCCGAGACATGAATCTGTTGCCATGCCGAACTTGGTACCGTCACTCATCGTGATGGTGACAGTTTTGCTGTCTGCCGCTTGGGGGTCGCCTTGGAGCGCCTTCCGATATGCCGGGTTTTCCATCGCGGGTGCATTGCTGGAGCTAGCGTTGTCCTGCCGGGTGGACGAGTATCCCTGGGTGGCCGCTTCTTCGTTGGCGAAGTGGGCACCACTCATCGCAAGTTCATGAACGGAGGAGCCGTCAATAATGTTCTGGCTACCGGAGTAGGTGAAGGACTTCTCGCTCATGCACTTTTTGACCTCGTTAACGAGGGCCACGTTAATATCCGGGGTGGGATTCTCGTAGCTTGCCAGGACATTACGAATGTCTTGCTTAACCTCAACGGTGGTGGAGCAACTCGATACACCCAGACAGCAGGCAATACCGATAAGGGCGAGGGATGCGAAGGGCTTCTTTGCCATGGACTTCACCTTTCTCAGCAGTAAGGAACAGGGAGGGTAGGAGCCTAAGAATAGGCTCCCACCCTTTGACAGATGTAGTGCTGTATTACCAGGGAACTACAAAATCAGTAGTGTCATTGACGTTATCACCAACATAGTAAAGCACCTGTCCTGCGTTAAGGCGGAAGGTAACATTGTTGCCCCACCAATTAGTGTTAACACCCTTCAGATGGCCACCGGTCCAGTTAGCTGCTGACGAAAGCATATTGTCCGGGACATCGATGAAGTTGCTGAAACCAGAACGAGCCAGTTCACTCTCGAGACGAACATGGTCGTATGCGTGAAAATCAGCGTGAGCAGCGGGCATAGCTGCCCCAACCGACAAAGCGGCAGCAGCGCCGATAGCGGACAATGCACGGACAAAAGTAGAACGCGACATAGCGAATCTTCTTATTGCTTAGGTAGGAGTCTGAATTACTGACCCCCCATGAGTGGATATGCCATCTTGTCGACATATAACTATTTACATCGATTCACCATATAAAGCGAATCATGCAACTTGCATATGTGATTTGTTGCTTTTTATATACAAAAACAACTCATTGGATGGTAGTAGAAATCATAGCAAATCTCTACACTTAGGTGCAATGAAAATTCTTATCGCTACACAATGATTTAAATCACATAAATATGCGCTTGTGTGCATCGTATTAAAATAAATTCAGGAAGATTTATAACCTTCCGGAGACGCCCATAATGAAGACGCTCACGTTGGCTAGGCTTCGCCCCTCAACCCCATAAACCCACATAGCTAAAGGGCGGTGCCCCGGAAGAATGACCTTCCGGGGCACCGCCCTTTAGCTATCTCAAAGACTTATTCAGCCCGAAATATTGAGTTTAGAACTTCGTGCCGGTCAGACGCTCATACGCCTCAACGTAACGGGCACGAGTCTTCTCCACAACCTCCTCAGGCAGGTGCGGCACGTTATCCGAACCGTCCCAACCCGACTCCGGGGAACGCAGCCAGTCACGCACATACTGCTTATCGAAGCTCGGCTGCGGACGACCCGGCTCATACTGGGTCGCATCCCAGAAACGCGAAGAATCCGGGGTCAGCACCTCATCACCCAGGGTGATCTCGCCGCGGTACGAATCGGTACCGAACTCCATCTTGGTATCCGCCAGAATAATGCCCTGCTCGCGAGCAATCTTCTCCGCAGTGGTGTACAGGCTCAAGCTCAGCTCCTCCAGGCGCTCACCCACCGGCTGACCCACCTCAGCGTACAGCTCCTCACGGGTCACCAGCTCATCATGCTCACCCACCTCAGCCTTACCGGTCGGAGTGAAAATCGGGGTGTCCAGGCGGGAACCATCCACCAGACCCGCAGGCAGCTTCACACCAGCAATCTCACCGGTCTCGTTATACGCTGCCAGGCCCGAACCGGTCAGGTAACCGCGCACAATGCACTCCACCGGGAACATGTTCAGGGAGCGGCAAATCATCGCGCGACCAGCCACAACATCCGGAACGTCGGTGGACAGCACGTGGTTCGGAACCTGCTTAAGCTGCTCAAACCACCACAGGGACATCTGAGTCAGAATCTTGCCCTTATCCGGGATCTCGGTGGGCAGAATACGGTCAAAAGCGCTAATACGGTCCGAGGCAACAACCATGACCGAACCGGCACGCAGCTCAGCGTCATCATTGACGGTCAAGCCGGTAGCGTCAAAACGTTCCTCATTCGGAACGTACAGGTCGCGGACCTTACCGGAATAAATGTGAGTCCAGCCAGGGATTTCCAGGGGGTTAGAACGAGAAGTCATGAGAATTTCTCCTGATGAGGTGGTGTGATGTGGATGCAAAAAGTCTGTGTAATTACAATACCGCGACAGGCACGGCTCCCGATAGTGCCAAGCAGTCACCAATACGGCACAATCTTGAGGCAAAGAAGCGACCGGCTCCCCACCCTCAAGCGGGGAAGCCGGTCACACTAAGGTTTTAGTCGCGCGGAGCGGGAATGTGGATGCGGTTCTCCACAGCCTTCAGCGCAATGTCCGTACGGTACTGCGCGCCAGCCCAAGAGATAGCGCGAACACCCTCGTAGGCGGCATTACGGGCGGCAGCCAGGTCGTCGCCGAGAGCAACAACAGCCAGCACACGACCGCCAGCGGTCAGCACACCCTCCTCGGATGCGACAGTGCCCGCGTGAATCACGTGCACGCCCTCCAGAGCGTTCGCCTCGTCCAGACCGGAGATGACGTCACCCTTGCGGGGAGTGTCCGGGTAGTTCTCGGCAGCCATAACCACGTCAACTGCGGTGCGGGGATCCCAATCCAGCTCGGTACCCTCAGAAATTTCACCGCGAGCAGCCGCACGCAGCAGCTGACCCAGCGGGGTGCGCAGGCGCGCCAGAACCGCCTGGGTTTCCGGGTCGCCAAAGCGGGCGTTGAACTCGATAACGCGCACGCCGCGGCTGGTCACAGCCAGGCCGCAGAAGAGCACGCCCACAAACGGGGTGCCGCGCTCAGCCATACGAGCCACGGTCGGGCGTGCCACCTTCTCCACGACCTCCTGCACGAAGCCCTCGGGCAGCCAAGGAAGCGGGGTATAGGCGCCCATACCACCGGTGTTCGGCCCCTCATCATTGTCGAAAATGCGCTTGAAGTCCTGAGCCGGGGACAGCGGCAGAACGTTCTTACCGTCAGAAATGACGAAGAGGGACACCTCGGGGCCGTCCAGGAACTCTTCGATGACCACGGTGCCACCAGCGTTGAAGCAAGCCTGAGCGTGCTCCAGTGCCGCGGTGCGGTCCTCGGTCACCACAACGCCCTTACCGGCAGCCAGGCCGTCGTCCTTCACCACGTAGGGTGCACCGAACTCGTCCAGTGCCGCCTGCGCCTCAGCGGCGTTCGTTGCCACGTAGGCGCGAGCGGTCGGCACGGAAGCCTCTTCCATGACCTGCTTAGCGAAAGCCTTGGAACCTTCCAGCTGTGCGGCAGCTGCGGAGGGGCCGAAAACGTCAAAGCCCGCCTCACGCAGTGCATCGGAGACACCTGCGACCAGGGGCGCCTCCGGGCCAATAACGACCAGGTCGGCGTTCAGTTCGCGTGCCAGGGCGGTTGCCTGGGCGGGGTCATTCGCATCAATTGCGTGGACGGGAACATCCTGAGCAATACCGGCGTTGCCGGGGGCGCTGTGCACCTCAGTTACCTCAGGGTCGCGCAGAAGCGCTCGAATAATTGCGTGTTCGCGGCCGCCGGGGCCCAGTACCAAAACCTTCATGCTATTCAGGGTACCCGCTATCACACTAAAAATGTGAGCTGGGCACACTAAAAATGCGGCTCTTCTCATGTAGCGGCATATTTGCAAGAATGCACGCCAGAGAAGAGCCGCACAGCTCGGTCACCGAAGCTACCGAATCAAGCTAAACCTTAGATGAGGGCGGTAATAGCAGCCACACCACCAAAGACAATACCCGGGAGGTTCGCGACGATAATTGGAACGTCCTTCTTGGGGCGCCACAGACCGTACAGAACCCACAGGGTGCAGTTCACGGCAGCGACCAGAGGCTGAATCCAGTCGCCCTTGTGACCGTTCAGGTTACCGATAATCTGCGGGAAGTAGAACACGTACATGAGCACTGCAGTCACAGAAGCAACGCGAGCCAAGATGGGGAAGAACTTTGCGTGGAATTCAGAATCCACGCCCACGCCGCCCTTGGGGGAGGTGCTCTGTGCGGAGGTGTTTGCGGAGGTGTTGTTCTGCTCTGCCATGGATGTACTCCTTTACATGGTTTGCCGCTCACCAATCACGAGTGAGTTGAGGGGTGAGGGGCACTAAGGATGCATACTCGTACCGAATCGTTCCCAAAGTTTGTGGACGACCCCTGCAATTGCATCAATTTCCTACTGGATACACTACACCCGTTCTCACCTGCGCGCCGCCCAACCACGAATAGGGTCAAGCCGCACGCCCCGTTTAAACTAGAAGAATGACCAACAGCACCACCCCACAGGCAACCACTCACACCACCAGCCAGAGCAGCGCCTTCGACGTAGAACTCGCGCAGCTCACCCGCAATAACCTTGTTGAGGCGCGCCACCGCGGCCGCCTCATCCTGCTGGGCCCCGACGGCGAGGTGCAGCTAGCCCTCGGTGATATTCACGAGCCCTTCTACCTGCGCTCCGCCGCCAAGCCCCTGCAGGCTATCGGATCCATGAAGGCGGGCGCGCCCCTGCGCGGCTCCCAGGTCGCCATCGCCTGCGGTTCGCACCGCGGCACCTTCGAGCAGATGCGCGCCGTGCAGGACGTACTCACCCAGGGAAGCACCGAAACCAACCCGCTCACCCCGGCAAACCTGGCACTCAAGCCCACGCTCCCTGCCAATCAGCAGGCACGCCAGGCAATGATTCAGGCGAACCTCGCCGCCACCGCCCTGGCCCACCCCTGCTCCGGCAAGCACGCCGCATTCCTGTGGGCGTGCACCGCCAAGCTTGAGCGCGGCGACCTCGAAGAGGGCTCGCAGAACTGGACCCTGCACAACTACCTCGACCCCGCACACCCGCTGCAGCAGGTCATCACCGAAGAAATTGAGGCGTTCACCGGCGAGCCGGTAGCCGCCATCGGCGTTGACGGCTGCGGCGCACCCGTGCACGCCGTTTCCCTGCTGGGTGCCGCACGCGCCTACTCGACTCTCGGATCGGCAATCCGCAACCTCGGGGCGGATGCGCGCGCCTCCACGGTCGCAACCGCCATGGTGGACTACCCCGAGCTGATTCAGGCACCCGGCTCCCCCGACACCGTGCTCAGCGAAGAACTGGACGCAATCGTCAAGGGCGGCGCGGAGGGCGTGCTCTGCATTGGTCTGCGTTCGGGCGCGTCCGTGGTGGTGAAGATGAGCGACGGTTCGCACCGCGCCATGTACGCCGTGGCTCTGCGTGCTCTCGTTGCCGGTGGCTACCTGAGCGCTGAAGAATGCGAGCGCCTACTCGCGCTGGTGGTTCGCCCGGTGACCGGCGGCTACGTGGACGGCAAGCCGGTTGAGGTGGGCGAGCTGCGCGTACACGAGGAGCTTTTCACCCGCGAGGATCCGGTTCCCGGCGCCCCGGAAGAGGACTAATCGTGGCGATTCGACGTAAAACTTCCGAAGCAGACGGCATGGCGGCGGTACGCGAAGTGCGTGCTTTCTTTGAGGCGCAGCGTGCGGCAACCGGCGAGCCTGCAGATTCGCATGCCCGAGGCGAGTACCTGCCGAACAGCTACCTACTGAACAGCGCCGAGGCGGAGCAGGCGTTTGCCGCGCTCCCCCGCTCGGTGCGCGCTACCTTTGTGCGCTTCACCCTTGAAGAGCTGGCGACCCTCGCCCCCGGCAATAGTGTGGAGGTGCGCGTACCCCCGCTGGGTGTGACTCAGTGTATTGCTGGCCCCCGCCATACGCGCGGCACCCCGCCGTCCGTTGTGGAGGCGCGCCCGCTCGTGTGGGCGGCGCTGGTTCTGGGTGCCTGTTCGTGGGCGCAGGCGGTGAGTGCCGGTGCGCTGGATGCGTCGGGTGAGCGTAGTGACCTTTCGGGTTTGTTGCCGCTCTTCTAGAATTCGCTACGAGCTCACAGGTCCACGCAGTTTTCGTGATTTGGCGTGTTTGGTGCCTGTTCTAGTGGTCCATCCTGAGGTATTTAGCGTATCTTTCACCGCATCGGCTCCGAAACCCGGTACACTTTTAAAGGTCTGGTGTATGCTACGGCACACACAGGCAGGTGTGAGTGCGGCAACACGCCCTAATCTTGCGCTTGCACAGACGCATCCGCAGTCCCATCGTCGAAAAGAAGTGAATTGATTCGCCCCGACGGAAAACTCACTCACGACCTCGATCCGATTGACCACGGCCCCAAGGACGCCTGCGGCGTCTTCGGCGTCTGGGCACCCGGCGAGGACGTGGCAAAGCTAACCTACTACGGCCTGTACGCACTCCAGCACCGCGGCCAGGAATCAGCAGGTATCGCAACCAGTAACGGCAAACGCATCCACGTGTACAAAGATATGGGACTCGTCTCCCAGGTCTTTGACGAAGCCACCCTCAGCTCCATGCCCGGCGACCACGCTATCGGCCACGCCCGATACTCCACCACCGGCGCATCCCACTGGGCTAACGCACAGCCCACCCTCGGTACCACCCCGCACGGCACGCTCTGCCTGGCGCATAACGGTAACCTCACCAATTCCGCTGACCTTTACGAGCGTATTCTCGAAAAGAACGGCGGCAAGCCCCCCAAGCACGGTGAGCTTGCTCAGGGTAACACCACCGACACCGCACTCGTTACGGCTCTACTGGCAGAGCATGACTTCGATTCCCTCGAAGAAGCAGCACTCGACCTGTTGCCGACCCTGCGCGGTGCTTTCTGCCTCACCTTCATGGACGAGAACACCCTCTACGCTGCACGCGACCCGCAGGGTGTACGCCCCCTCGTGCTCGGTCGTCTGGAGCGTGGCTGGGTTGTCGCATCCGAAACCGCGGCACTTGATATTGTCGGCGCGTCCTTCGTGCGTGAAGTGGAGCCCGGCGAGTTCATCACCATTGACGAGAACGGTCTGCGTTCCCAGCGTTTCGCAGAAGCTAAGCCCGCCGGTTGCGTCTTTGAGTACGTCTACCTCGCTCGCCCGGACACCACCATCTCCGGCCGTAGCGTCTACGAATCCCGCGTAGAGATGGGCCGTCAGCTTGCCCGCGAACACGCTGTTGAAGCTGACCTGGTCATGCCCACTCCCGAATCCGGTGTTCCGGCTGCTATTGGTTACGCCGAAGAGTCCGGCATTCCCTACGGTAACGGTCTGGTCAAGAACGCCTACGTGGGTCGAACCTTCATTCAGCCCTCGCAGACTATCCGCCAGCTCGGTATTCGACTCAAGCTGAACCCGCTCAAGTCTGTGGTTGCAGGTAAGCGCCTCGTCGTCATTGACGACTCCATCGTTCGCGGTAACACCCAGCGTGCCCTCGTGCGTATGCTCCGCGAAGCTGGCGCGAAGGAAGTGCACGTGCGCATCTCCTCCCCGCCCGTGAAGTGGCCTTGCTTCTACGGTATTGACTTCGCTTCCCGCGCGGAGCTGATCGCTAACGGCCTGTCCGTGGACGAAATCGCTTCCTCCCTGGGTGCCGATTCGCTCGGCTTCATCTCCCAGGACGGCATGATGGCAGCCACCGAGCAGCCCGCCGAAAACATGTGCACCGCATGCTTCACCGGCAAATACCCGATTGAGTTGCCGAGTGAGGAACGACGCGGCAAGTCCCTCTTCGACTCCGCGGAGAAGGGCAAGGGCGGACCCCTCGCCGGCAAGGCAGCTGAGGTAACCGTGGAGCGCCCCGTCCCCTCCAAGCCTGAGCATGCTGAGGCAGTCTCCATCGATACCCGCGAAGGCACCGACACTCTCGAAACGAAGTTCGACCCCTCCGCAGTACAGGTTGCCGCAGACGACGCCGGCATGGGCATGTGTAACCCCGGCCCCGACGCCGACCTCGAGGCGCTGCTCACCGAGCAGGACCGCATCCCCGCGAACTCCTCCGCTACCACTACCCCGAAGGAATCCTAATGAGCGAGAACACCACTACCGTAACCTACGCGAGCGCAGGTGTTGACGTAGAGGCTGGCGATCGCGCCGTTGAGCTGATGAAGGGCGCTATCAAGGCAACCCACAATTCCTCCGTCGTTGGTGGCGTGGGCGGCTTCGCGGGTCTGTACGACGTCTCCGAGCTCGTCAAGTACCGCAAGCCCTACCTGGCTACTTCCACCGACGGTGTGGGTACCAAGGTCGCTATTGCGCAGGCGCTCGATATTCACGACACCATCGGTTACGACCTGGTCGGCATGGTCGTGGACGACATCGTGGTCTGCGGTGCGAAGCCGCTGTTCATGACCGACTACATTGCCACCGGCAAGGTCGTTCCCGAACGTATTGCTGACATTGTGCGCGGTATCGCTGGCGCATGTGCACAGGCTGGTACCGCCCTGGTTGGCGGCGAAACCGCTGAGCACCCCGGCCTGCTCGCAGAAGACGAGTACGACGTCGCGGGCGCAGCAACCGGTCTGGTCGAGGCAGACGAGCTGCTCGGCCCCGAGCGCGTGCGTGAGGGCGACGTGCTGATTGCTATGGCGTCCTCCGGTATTCACTCCAACGGCTACTCCCTGGTCCGCAAGGTCCTGAACGTTGCCGGCTGGGGCCTGGAGCGTCAGGTGGACGAGCTGGGCCGTACCATCGGTGAAGAGCTGCTCGAACCCACCCGCGTGTACGCGGCAGACTGCCTGGATTTGGCGGCAGCATTCCCCGTCAACGGCGAAGACGGCACCACCGGTAGCGGTGTGCGCGGCTTCTCCCACGTGACCGGCGGCGGCCTGGCCGCTAACCTGGCTCGCGTTCTGCCCCAGGGCCTGGAGGGCCGTGTGGACCGCTCCACCTGGCAGATTCCCGCGATCTTCTCCCTGATCGGTTCGCTGGGCAACGTGCCCCTGGCCGATCTGGAGCGCACCCTGAACCTGGGCGTGGGCATGATCGCTATCGTTGACCCCTCCGTGGCTGAGGCTGCTACCAAGCGTCTGAACGACCGCGGCATCCCCTCCTGGATTATGGGTGACGTTGTTGCCGCTGGCGAGCCCGAGGCTAACAACCCCGATTACGTTCAGGGCGCTAAGGGCGTGGACGGCGGCGCGGTTCGCCTGCTGGGCTCCTACGCTTCCTAAGGACACTTCTTCCAGTAGGCAGCGAGCGCCAGTTTGCTGGCGCTGATGATTCTAAAGGCCGGGGCGGTCACCAATGCGGTGGCCGTCCCGGTCTTTTGTGTGTCTGCCGGCAGGGTGTGCTGCCTGGGGCACTGTCTGGCGCGCTGCCCGGCGTACTGTTCAGCGTGCTTGATGTCAGCTTTTTATTTATTTTCACGCGCATTTCAGGCTATTTTTATTTTTTGCTATCAACTGCATTTTTAATGCATTTCAGTGCTTACACCACAGTGTTAAAACATTTACTTATCGCCCCGCCTCTCAAAGGGCGCCACACAATTCACCTCACGCACCCAAACCTTCAAGCTTCACTTACATAAAACCTCAATAATGAGGTGCTATTCAGCCTCCACAGGTTGATTTTCTGCACATTAACCCATGAAAAATGCTTTAAAAATCCCTAAAGCTCACCCTGAAGTGATACCTTAGAAACGTACGTTGCACACCGCCCAAAAAAGAGTTCTTCCGGCACAAAAAAAGGGGCAGATAAATACTATTCCCTCACCCCATTCCTTACTTCAGCACGCCTAAAAACGGCCCCCTTTTACCGCCCCATAAAAACCTCATACGCACCTCGTGCACCTACAGACGGAAACACCCGTACACATCACGCAGTCCACACAACACACCTACATCAGGAGAACCAGATGAGGCTTCCATACTTCGGCGCACGCCGCACCGAAACACCTCCTCCTCGCCGCTGCCCCGATAACCTCTGCACCGATAACCTCTGCACCGATAACCGCCGCCGCAAGCGCCCCGCACGCGCAGCCATGAGCCTGCTCACCGC
>NZ_CALJRY010000333.1 GCF_937976295.1 uncultured Rothia sp.
AATCACGCCGCCTTGCTACAAGCTCCGATGAAGAAGTGCTCCGCCGCAAGGGAATAATTGCCCTCGGAACCGATAACCTCTCCCTCGCTGGCCTGTACGCCTTGGGTGCCTACCCCCAAGAGTTTAGGCCCTCGCTCAAAGTCACCGGAGTCGTTATCGACCCAAACGGTAAAGCCCGCAACCTTGATAAATTCGAGGCGGACGGCCCCATCCCCGCCATGCTTGAAGAGACTCTGGCATGGGTCAAACGGAACCTGGCACACCCTGTTGTTGAGCTGTCCAATGGGCACCTCATCAATGGGCAGGAAGTGCCCGATATTGCCCTTCGCGAGATCCTGTCGAATGCACTCGTGCACCGCAGCCTCAACCCCAAAGCAGATACCGAGGAAGTGCGCGTCAGGATTTTCCCTGACCGAATCTCTGTAGAGAACCCCGGCGGTCTATACGGAATCACTCTCCAGCGTCTGCAAGAGTACGGCGAACGTTCCCGCGTGAACGACCGTCTGTATGATGTCTGCACGCACGTAACAACCCCCGAAGACGGATACCGAGTTATCGAGGGTGAGGGTAGCGGCATCTACACCGCCCAGGAGGCGGTGCGTCAGGCAGGGTTGAAACCCATCCAGTTCATTGACGGGGTTATTCGTTTTACCGCGATTATCAGCAGGGAGCCTCTGGCTAGTGCCGCCGACCTCGGTTCACCGCAGCAGAAGTCGGAAGTAGACCCGCGCCAATCGTCGCCTACGATTCCTGATAGCCGTCAGCCCAGTAGCCGTCAGGAGGCGGTGCTCCTCGCCCTGCGCTCGCTACGCCACCCCGCAGGTATCGACGACATCATGGGTGCTCTTCCAGCGCCTTTTGCTGAGCTTCAGAAACCGCAGGTCCGGTACATCCTCACGAAGCTTCTTCAAGAAGGAGTTATTACCCGTGAAGGCGGTCGAGGTAACCGCAACACCACGTACCAGCTGGTATAAGGAACATAGCTACGGCACTTTGAACTTGAGCCGCAATAGAACAAAAGCGGCCCGGATGGAAACCAATCCATCCGGGCCGCTTTTCTTACAGCCTACGCCTTGGGAGAATCACTCCCAGCGGGCGGTGAGACGTCTAGTGTCCCTCAGTGCTCTTCTCAGGGTCGAAGGGCTCCAGCGGGTCGCCAGCAGCCTTCGTGTACTTCGCAATGAAGGTCATCAGGTGGAAAACAATCAGGGTCGCAGCGGTGCCCAGGGCAATACCCGCGAAGGACAACTGATCGAAGACCCAGGTGTAGTCCGCAATACCCACAATCAGTGCCACAGCGGCGGTGGTCAGATTGATCTGGTTCGAGAAATCAACGCGGTTCTCGCTCCAAATACGAACACCGAGCATACCAATCATGCCGTACAGAACGGTTGCGGCACCGCCCAGAACACCAGCGGGAACGGTCGCAATTGCCGCACCGAATGCGGGGAACATGGACAGGCCAATCGCGAAGATAGCAGCCACCCAGTACGCCGCGGTGGAGTACACCTTGGTCGCAGCCATCACGCCGATGTTCTCAGCGTAGGTGGTGGTACCGGAACCGCCACCAAAACCTGCGATGGTGGTTGCCAGGCCGTCCGCCATGAGGGCTCGGCCGGAGTAGTCGTCCAAGTTGGTATCAGTCATCAGCGCAACCGACTTCACGTGACCGATGTTCTCAGCCACGAGCACCAGAATCACGGGGATAAACAGACCAGCGAGCTCCCAGTGGAATTCGGGGGTCTGGAAGTGCGGCAGGCCAATAATGCCCTGAGTCTGCACGGTCTCGTGGATGGTGGAGAAGTCCACCTCGCCACGAATTACGGCGGTAATGTAGCCGATACCCACACCCAGCAGGATGGACAGGCGACCAACGATGCCCTTGAAGAGTACCGAAATCAGGATGATGGAGCACAGGGTCACCAGTGCGGTCACCGGTGCCTTCATGAAGTTGTCCTTAGCGCTGGGCGCCAAGTTGAAACCAATCAGCGCCACAATCGAACCGGTGACGACCGGGGGCATGAGCTTGGTCAGCCAGCCGGTACCGGCGAACTGAACAATCAGACCGACCAGGAACAGGGCGACACCCGCCATGACAATGCCGCCGAGCGAACCCGCCGGGCCGTGGGAGGAACCCGCAGCAGCCAGGGGCGCAATAAACGCAAACGAAGAACCCAGGTAGGAAGGGACGCGGCCGCGGGTAATCAGCAGGAACAAGACCGTGCCGATACCCGAGAAAAACAGGGTGGTTGCCGGGGGGAAGCCGGTCAGCAGCGGCACGAGGAAGGTCGCGCCGAACATGGCAACCACGTGCTGCGCGCCAATGCCGATGGTGATTGGCCAGGCGAGGCGCTCGCTCGGTGCCACAACAGAACCGGGCTTTACAGTGCGGCCGTCGCCGTGGATTGACCAGTCAAGGCCGAGAAGTTTAGAGATGCTCAAAGGGAGCTCCTGAGGTGAATGTGGTGGTGTATAAAATTCCACATAATTCTACGCGTATATGGGCGTAGGTCACAGCTAAACGGCTGTAAATATGAGCAGGGATACGTTAATTAGGGCGTATATTCCTTTATTGCAGGCACGGTATCCCGTATATAGCCCAGAATGCATCAATACCCCGTATATGCGATTTAAGGCATATACGGGGTATTGATGCAAAGAGCGAATAAAAACACTCGCTACACACAGCTCAGTAGCTTAGAGAGCGTCACGCAGGTTATCCAGGTGATCGTAACGTGCCAGCTCGTAACGCAGGTGACCCTCAGTCGGCGACTGAACCGGCAGGAACGTCGCCTCACGCAGGCGACGAGCAGTCGGGGACTCAGCCACGTAACCGGCGCCTCCAACAACCTGCAGCTCAAAGTGAGTTGCAATGGTTGCAAAGTGCGAAACGCCCAGGCGCAGGCTCAGCAGGTCACGACGCTCAGCGCGCTCCGGCTCAGAGGCCAGGCGAACCAGTTCCTCACGCAGGCTCCGGTACTCCTCCAGAATCAGCGGGAACTCCGGACGGAACACGCCCTGGGAGACGTCCAGGTGCTTAGCAGCCTCCTGCAGAGCGCCAGCGGCAAGACCCAGGCAGAACGAGGACTGAACCAGCAGGAACGGTGCGGTTACATCGCGCAGGAACGCCTCAATGTTGTCGCTGAGAATGTCCTCGCTCGGAACGAAAACGTCCTCGAACTTCAGGGTGCCGGACTCGGTACCGTTTAGCGCCAGCAGGTTGCGGTGGTAGGTAACGCTCAGGCCCTCGACGTCCTGGCGAACCGTCACGATGTAGCGGTCCGGGTGACCTTCGGGGGCGTTCTGTACAGCCACCGGAAGAACGATCACGCCGCCCGGGTACAGGTTCGACGCCCACGACACGGAACCGTTCAGCTTCAGACCACCCTCAACGAGGGTGCCCTCCACCTTGATCGGTGCCAGACCCGAAGCTTCCTTGTACGCTGCCGCCATGGCGGTGGTGCCACTGACGGTCGCATCCGCCAGGCCGGCGGGCAGTTCGCGACCCGTCGCGTCAAAGAACGCGATGGTGGAGCGGTGAGCCCAAAGAGAGAACGCCGTGGAGGCGTCCTCGGTGGCAAGGTCGAATGCCACCGAAACCTGGGGGACCAGGGAACCGCCGTCGCGACCAAGGGTAATCAGGCCGTCCTTAGCGATTTCGCGCAGGTTTTCGAAGGGGGAACGCTCGCCGCGGTCAACAGCATCTGCGTGGGTTCGGGCGAGGGCGAGCACCTGCTCGCGCTGGGGGTAGTCGTAGAGGGGTTCGAGGGTGAACTCGGACATGGGTTTCTCCTAAGCGGGGAGCATCGCGTCTATGCGTGCAGCTTGAACAGTCGGTCGATGGGGGTGCTGACGGCCTTACGGGCGCGAACAACAGCTTCTTCGTCGGGTGCGTCGTAGAAGCAGAGGCACTTTGCGGTGTCTTCGCGAACGTAGGTGCGCAGGAAGGAAACCTCGGGTACTTCAGCGTACTTGGGTGCGTTTGCCTTCTTGCGGGTCAGGTACTGTTCCATGGTGATTTCTGCGGGGATGTCCCACTCAACCAGGTAGTCTGCGTCCTTCTTGAGCTTCTTGATGTCTTCGAGCTCTGCGCCGACCAGGCGGACTGCGTCGGGGCCTTCGACGGCTGCGCGCTCACCGATAGCTGCGGCGAGGTCGGGGCCGAAGGCGGTGTTCTCAGCTTCGATGATGACGAAGACAATCTTGTGGTCTGCGGAGACCTGAGTTTCGATGAGCTCGGCGCCGTTGGTCAGGGAGGAGTTGACAGTCTCGATGAGTGCGGTTGCCTCTTCCTTGGACGGGTTAGCGGGGGTCAGTTCTACCAGATAAAGTGCCATGATTTTCTCCTCGGCTAAGGGTTGGTGGGTCGTGTCGGAAGGGGTTTTCCGGCTCGTTCTGAATTCACCTTAGACCTGTGGTTGAAGACTGTCTAATAGATTTCTGTTCGTGGCTTAATGCGTCCTTTTTGACCCCGTGTTTCGTCATGTGTGTTCATGCGGAGACATAAATCGTCACAGTTCCGTGCATTGGAACCTGCCTACGACCGCAGAATTTTCACGCGGGTTATCGAACCCACAGGAGCTTCTATCCGCGCCGTCCTGCTCGTGCCGCAAAGTCGTCGAGGGCGCGGTTGAGAGCGGGGACAGTCCACACTTTTTGCCCCTGAATTTTGACGCGCTCTTCGCGCAGAATATGCAGCTCCACCATGCGGTTGAGGAGGCGATACACACTAGCTCGGGACCCCTGCGTGTGCTCCTCCACCATGTGTGCGGTGAAGGCGGGCTCGGTGCAGCACATGTCAGTGAGGGAACGCAGGAGAGGGGTTTTACGCTGGGCAATGGACAGCACCTCATCACGCAGGGTTTCAATGTCTTGCGCCAGGATTTCTGCGTTGGTGATTGCCTTCTGGGCGGCGTCGATGAAGAGCTCGATGATGGGCTCGGCATCGCCTGCCCGGTAGTCGGTGAGCGCCTGAATGTACCCTTCGGTATCGTGCAACAGCCCGGAGGAGACGGGCAGAATCACGTGGCGGGTGACGCCGCGGGCGAGCAGGAGCGCGGAGATGAGGGCGCGCCCGGTTCGGCCGTTGCCGTCGGTGAAGGGGTGAATTGTTTCAAATTGGGCGTGCGCGATAGCCGCCTGCGCGAGGGGGTCAATATCGCGGCGGTTCATGAAGGCTACAAGGTCTTCGAGGGCGGCAGGAACTCTCTCGTGATGCGGTGCCACATAGTCGGCGGTCACGGGTGAATCACCCTTAATCCACACCCACTGGGTGCGGAGTACACCGGAGTCCTGCTGTAGGCCGCGGGTCAGTTCGCGGTGCATCGCGAGGATGTTATCGACGCTAATATTTTCTGCGGTGTTTAATGCCGCACGCATGGCATGAACGTTGCGTGCCACCAGCTCGGCGTTAATGCCCACCTTCGACCCGCTTACGCCCAGGACAGCCAGTGAGAGCCTGCGTGCACTAACGGTGAGGTTTTCAATCTGGGAGCTGGAGGCGGATTCGCCGCGCAGAAGAACCGCGGAGAAGGGGATGCTGCCGATGTGGTGGAGCCGCTCGTCGAAGCGGGTCATTGCGGTGGCGTTCTCTTGGAGGCGTGCTCGCAGTGCGGGGCTGAGTTCGACGTTGAGTGCGGCAATGGATGCGGGTACGGCGCTGGAGAAGGTGCCGGAGTTGCGGCGCGTTGCGCGTCGGGAGGCGAGGGCGTCCCGGTGAACCCAGGGGGTTTGCGGCTCCCAGGTGAGGGCGGGCCAGGTGATGGCTGAGGGCATGGTTCCTCCTTCCTCCTCCTCTTCATCGGTGTCGTCTTGTTGGTCGTGCATGGGGGTCTTAATAAGACAATACACCTTGATTTTCTTATTAAGGCGCTTAATAAGAAAATCCGCGCGGATTGTCTCATTAAGGAAACACCCCGAACCCTTGGTAATTCAAGGATTCGGGGTCCTAACCTATATGCGCTCACCTCCACGCTCACACTGCCCCGAAGCAGCGAGTCAGCAGTTTAGACAAGCAGCTTTATGGTTACTTCACGCCGCGCATCATCTTCTGAACCGGCTTGTGCACCAGGAACAGCAGCACACCGGTCGCGATGGTGATAATGCCCATCCAGGTGAAGTAGGGAACCTCAGTTTCCATGCTGTAGAACTGAGCCAACCAACCCGACAGCACGGTACCCATTGCCACGGAGGTGAAGTACAGCGCCATCATGTTCACGCGGTGCGCCTTCGGTGCGAGCTTGGTCGCCAGCGAAATACCCACCGGCGAAATAATCAGCTCAGCGATGGTGCAGACGAACAGAATCAGCACAATCCAGCCGACGTTCACGCTCTGAACGCCCGCCTGGGTGAGGAAGATCCAGAACGCCAGGCCGATAATAATCAGCGCTGCGGAGAACTTCACGGTGGTCACCGGCTGACGCTCACCCCACTTGGTCCACAGGGCGGAGAACATCATGCCGAAGATAATGATGAAGATCGGGTTGATGGAGTTGATCAGGTTAGGGCTCAGCTCCATGCCCAGGATGTTCCAGTTAAGACGCTCATCCGAGTACACAGCCATGACGGTGAACTGCTGCTGGTACAGCGCCCAGAACACGGCGTTTGCAATCCACAGGGGAATGAACGCGGTGACGCGGGAACGCTCATCAGTGGTGACGTCCTTAGCGCTCAGCAGCTGAGCAAACAGGGCGATAGCACCGATGAAGATGAAGCCCATGACCCAGTTCTTGAGGTTGCCTGCGGTCATCAGGCCGGTCGCCAGCAGGATACCGATAACGACCACAATGCCGACCAATGCTAGGTAGAAGTTACGCTTCTGAGCGCCGGTGAAGGGGGCACCCACGTGGTGTACGGAGGCGGGCAGGTTCTTACGGGTCAGCGAGTACTGAATCAGGCCGGCAGCCATACCGATAGCGGCCAGACCGAAGCCGAGGTGGAAGCCACCGGTGGTCCAGCCCCAACCGGTCAGGATCGGGCCAAGCAGCGCACCGGTGTTCACGCCGATGTAGAAGATGGTGAAGCCCGCGTCGCGGCGGGGGTCGTTGTCCGAGTAGAGGGATCCGACCAGAACGGAGGCGTTACTCTTCAGACCGCCGGAGCCGATAGCGACCAGCAGTAGACCAATCACCACACCCGGAATGCCGGGGATGAGGGAGAGGGAAATGTGGCCGGCCATAATGCCGATAGCGGAGTAGAAGAGGGTACGCTCGGGTCCGAGGAAGCGGTCACCGAGGATACCGCCGAGGATTGCCATGAGGTACACGACTGCACCGTACGCACCGATAATGCCGGTGGCGAGGGCTTGGTCGAGACCCAGGCCGCCCTTGTCGGCGGTGTAGTACAGGTAGTAGATCATGATGCCCTGCATGCCGTAGAAGGAGAAACGCTCCCACATTTCTACGGTGAACAGGTTTGCGAGCATGCGCGGGTGGCCGAAGAAGGTCTTGGTTTCCTTGGGTTCGGCACCTGTGATGGTGTGAGACATGGTGGAAAATCTTTTCTGTGTAAGTCCGGAATTCTATGTGACCCGGGCAATATGTGTTTAAGTCTATACCCTTATGGGTGCATATGTATACATGAATGTGTTTGTATTACGGATGGTTACTTTATGTGTAGTGCATGAAAAACCATTTCGATTTTTTCGTATGCACCACATCCGAATCTCACAAACCCCCACATACCGGGCTAGATGCGCCCCGCGCCCCCAACGCGATAGAGTGGAACCACAACTATGCCCACCCGGCACCTCGCCGTGCCGATCGGCTCATTTTTAATCATTTCAAAGGAGAACCCCCATGACCGCTGCACCCCAGGTCGACCCCCACGATGTTCCCGCAGGCGCAACCATCATCGACGTGCGTGAAGACTACGAGTGGGAGGGTGGCCACGCGACCGGCGCTAAGCACATCACCCTCGGCACCCTCGCTGAGCGTCTGGCTGAGCTGCCCGCACCCGGTGAAGACTTCTACGTCATCTGCCACGGTGGCGGCCGTTCGAACCGCGCGGCAACCTTCCTGCGCGAACACGGCTACGCCGCACACAACATTGCTGGCGGCACCAGCGCATGGTTCGCAGCCGGCCTGCCGATGACCAGCGAAAACGGCGAAGCACCCGCAGTCGTTCACTAAACCTCCAGTTCGTCTGCACGCCATACAATCGCCATACAATGGAGTCCGTGACTGAAACTTCCGCGGACCGTATTTTTTCTACCCCGAGCGCTCCCGCTTCTGCGTCCCCGCATGCCCTGCCGAGTATTCTGCAGAGCATCCCGTGGGATGCGCAGACGCGGGAGCTTATCGTGCGCCCGCTTCCTTTCGCGGTGAACTGCGAGGACGCGTACCCGCTGCTGACCGGTGGCGCCGAGTATTCCTTCTGGCTGGATTCGGCGCGTGAAGAGTCGCCCATGTCGGTTGCCTCGTATGTGGGTGTGGTTCCGGCGCAGCTGTCGCCTCTGCGCGTGGATTCGGCGCGTGCGGCGGCTGAATCCGGCGCGGAAGACCCCTTCGCTCAGCTGGAGGCGGCGCTCGCCTGCGCACCGCGCGTGCACCCGGATGCCGCGGCGGCATCCGGTCTGCCTGCGGGTTTGCGCGGCGGTTACGTGGGCTATTTCGGCTATGAGGCGCGTGCCGCCATGGGCTTGGAGCATGGCCACCCGGTGCCGGGCTACCTGCCGGCGCATGAGGCGCCGACCCCGGATTCTCTGTGGTTGCCGGCGGTCCGCTACCTGGTGCATGAGCATGCCCGCCCGGGTTGTGCGGCGCGTAGCTGGCTGGTGGGCGACGAGCCGTGGTGTGAGGCGGCGGAGCGGCTGCTGAGTGCGGTGCAGAATGTGGCGGGGGAGGGCGCCTCCGAAAATACTCCCCAAAATACCCCCGGCAACGCCCCTGAGCTGACCGAGCTTCTGCTCTTCCCGGCACCCGCCGCGGAAGCCTACATGGACGCCGTTCGCGCTAGTCAGCACGAAATCTACGAGGGTAACAGCTACGAGGTGTGCCTGACCGCGCAGACGAACGCGCGCATCCAGAATCCGAGCCCGGAGCTTTTCTTTGAGCTGTACCGCCGCCAGCGCGCCCACAATTCGGCGCCGTATGCGGCGTATCTGCGGTGCGGTGATTTTTCGGTGCTTTCTTCCTCGCCGGAGCGTTTTTTGAGTGTGGATACGCACCGCAACGCGCAAACCAAGCCGATTAAGGGCACGATTGCTCGCGGCGCCACCCCGGAGGAAGACGGGGCAGCAGCAGCCTGGTTGCGTAGCGACCCAAAGACCCGCGCCGAGAACCTCATGATTGTGGATCTGCTGCGTAATGACCTGTCCACGGTGTCTGATCCGGCGTCCGTGCGCGTGCCCGTGCTTATGGGCGTGGAGAGCTATTCGACGGTGCATCAGCTGGTGTCTACGGTCAGTTCGCGTCTGCGTGAGGGAATTTCTGCGGTGACCGCCGCGCGGGCGTGCTTCCCGGGTGGTTCGATGACGGGTGCGCCGAAGCCTTCGACCATGCAGATTATTGAGGGTCTGGAGGGTCGCGCTCGCGGCGTGTATTCGGGTACTTTGGGCTTTGTTTCGGCGGATGGTTCGGCGAACCTGTCGATTGTGATTCGCACGCTTGTGGCGCACGATGACGGCGCGGTGACTCTTGCCGCCGGTGGTGCGGTGGTTGCCGATTCGGATCCTGCCGCCGAGTATGAGGAGATGCTGACGAAGCTGCGCGCCGCGTTGCCGCCGTCGGTGGGTCGCGTGGTGGAATAACCTAGCGCTGGAATAGCACAGGGAATAGCCTGCGCCGCCTGCACGTGAGCCGCTACACTTGAACTATGACTAAGCTTTCTGAAAACCTCCCCATTGAAGAAGCCCGTGAACGCCTGCGCCAGCTGATTATTGAGCTGGCTGTGGTGCGCGGGCACGTGGTCCTCGCCTCCGGCAAGGAAGCCGACTACTACGTTGACCTGCGCCGCATCACCCTGCACCACGAGGCTTCTCGCCTGGTCGGTCAGGTCATGCTGGACCTGCTGGATAAGAACGGCATCGAGTTTGAGGCTGCTGGCGGCCTGACCATGGGTGCTGACCCGGTGGGTACCGCGATTATGCGTGCCGCTGGTGATCAGGACCGTGCGATTGACGCGTTTGTGGTGCGTAAGGCTCAGAAGTCTTACGGCATGGGCCGTCAGGTGGAGGGCCCGAGCGTTGAGGGTCGCCGCGTGGTTGCTGTTGAGGACACTTCCACGACCGGTGGTTCTGCGCTGACTGCTGTTGAGGCGCTGCGTAAGGCTGGCGCTGAGGTTGTGGCGGTTGCTGTGATTGTTGACCGTGCGACCGGCGCTAAGGAGCATGTGGAAGAGGTTGCGGGCGTTCCGTGCCTGTACGCGTACTCGAAGGATGAGCTGGGCCTGGACTAGTCTCTACTAGGCTGGATTCTTAGGATCTCGTGATTTTTTAGACGTTCCGCTGCGGCGGGTGAACCCGTGCCGCTGGCTACTGTGTGTGGCTGGTGGTGCGGGTTTTTGTCTGTAAGATGGCTCTGTGGGCGCCGGTGTGGCGCTGGTTGTTGGCGTGAAGGTGGTTGTGATGGTTGAGAATCGTGAGGCGGCTGAGGCTGTGCCTGCTGAGGCGGCTGTAGCTGAGGTTGTTGAGGGTACTGAGCAGGGTACTGCCCGTTTTGAGGTGGGTGTGGGCCCGTGGGAGGGCCCGTGGCCTGAGGGTGACCATTGGGATGAGGAGCTGCTGCGTGAGGGCGACCGCCGTAACGTGGTGGATAAGTACCGTTACTGGTCGATGGACGCGATTATTGCTGATTTGGATACGCGCCGCCATGATTTTCATGTGGCGATTGAGAATTGGCAGCATGACCTAAATATTGGCACGGTGGTGCGTACTGCGAATGCGATGTTGGCGAAGGAGGTCCATATTATTGGGCGTCGCCGCTGGAATCGTCGTGGTGCGATGGTGACGGATCGTTATCAGCATGTGCGTCATCATCCGACGATTGAGGATTTTGTGGCGTGGGCGCAGGCTGAGGGTCTGGAGATTATTGGTATTGATATTTTTCCGGATTCGGTGCCCCTGGAGACGTATGACCTGCCGAAGAAGTGTGTGCTGGTTTTTGGTCAGGAGGGCCCGGGCTTGTCGGAGGAGTTGCATGCGGCGGCTAGGGATACTCTGTCGATTGAGCAGTTTGGGTCGACGCGTTCGATGAATGCGGCGACGGCTGCGGGTATTGCGATGCATGCGTGGGTTCGCCGCCATGTGTTTGGCCAGATTCCGTCGTAGCCTGGCGGCTGTTTATGAGGTGTTTAAAGGTTCCGATGCGTTGTGTGCGCGTCGGAACCTTTTTTATTGGAGCTTTTTATTGGGGTATTGGGTGATTTTTTGTTAGAGTGGGGTGTTGAGTTTTTCACATGAATATGGGTACCCACGGGGTTTGATGCGTTGTTTGTGGTGGGGTTGTGTGATGTTATCTGGATTTTTTGTCTTGTAAATGTAGTAAATAATATTTGAATATATCTAAAGCGGGTAAAGCACATATTATCACATAAGTGATTTAGGTCACTAAATAAATTGCCTAGGTGTGTTAGTGTTAATTCAAGTCACAGGGAATATGAGAATCGCACTCTCAATTTCAGTTTGGGGCATGCGAGATTTCCTGGCTTCGGCTCGCTAATGGTTGCGGGTTGTGGATATGAATGACCGCGGCGTCATTCTTTTGAAAGGAGATTCTGATGAGGATCTTTAATAAGTCTCTTGCTGTTGCTGCCTGTGTGGCTGCGGTGACTTTCGGGGCGGTAGCACCTCCGGCACATGCGGGTGTTACTTTCTATTCGGATGCAAATTTCCTTGGGGCCAGTATGGAAACTGAAGGGACGAAACATTTGGATTGGATGAGTGACCGTGCATCTTCATTGCATTCTGGTGGGTGTCGGTGGCACTATTACGAAGACATTAATCACAGGGGTCGAAATTTTGAATCTTCTTCCGACCTCAACTATCTGCGGGGTCTAAGCCATGCGGATCTCCATTGGGGCGAGACTTGGGATGATCGTATTAGTTCTGTTCACAAGGTAAAGTGCCGCTGGTAATTGTGATGGAGGAGCCCAATGTTTGTGGGCTCCTCCTGACTTTCCCGTTTGAAAGGAGTCGGTAACAATGAAGAAATCTGCTGCTCTGTTCGCCTGCTTTGCTTTAGCTTTAAGTTCCTGTGCCGCTGCGCCTAAAGATACTAGCCTCAAAGCCCAGCTGGATTTTGAAAATAACTATATTACTCTTCCGCTCGACGAATATGACATGAGTGACCAGGCCGAAGATATAACGGGTAGGGCGTATTTGTTGATTCTTAAAGAGTGCTATGCGAAAAAGGGATACGATTTTGAAATTCTAGAAAACGGCTGGGTTTCTGGCAACGCCTCCCAGTACGGCTCCTGGAACGTGAAGCATGCGGCGAATCATTTTACGTCCAGCAAAGTCAGAGATGAGCAGGAAAGGATTTATGAGAGCATCCCTGAAGACGTCAGGGCCAGCTGCCGCGAAGAGCATCGGGAAGAACTGGATATGCTCTATTTTGATGAGGATGATGAGAAAAAGTACCGCCCTGTCGGTCGTATCCGTGGCGAAGCGTACCAGCGTGCGCAGGGTGACCCTGAATGGAAGAAAGCCCGCTCAGATTGGTGGGACTGTCAGCGTCAGGAAGGGTTGACGCCTCGCACCGGGGACGGTGAATGGTCGAGCAAAGAAACGGCCAATCTGAATGCTGATGATCCCAAAGTGTTGGAGGAGGTTATCCGCCTGGCGATCATTGAAGCTCAATGTAGTGAGAAGGTGAGGTTGGCTCAGCGTTTGGGTGATCTTGAGGCGTCCTATCAGGGTCCTTTGATTGAGAAGAATCAGGCGTTGCTGAATGAATTGAAGGCCGATCGTGACGCGAGGATAGCGAAGGCGCGCGAAATTATCGCCACCCGCCAGTAGGTATCAGCGGCAAGCAGATAGGAGCCCTTGGGATAATTGGGGTAACTCCGTTTAACGCTACAACGAGGTATGGAGGAGGAAAAGCCTATGCGTAAGGCTCTCTCTGCGGTAGCAGTATTCTGCCTGCTGGGGGCGTGCGTATCCTGCTCCAACAGTGCCGAGCGGGACACCTCACGAAAAGCTGTTCTCGACTATTCAAAGAACTACGTACACCTTCCACTGGACGAGTATGCCTTTGACGAACTCACACTCCGTACGGTGAGCACGGCGTGGCACACGCTCATGTCCGAATGCTACGCGCACCACGGGCAGTCCTACGCTGTGCCCTCAGTAGACACCCCGCAACCGGGAGGCCTATACGGCAGCTGGAACGTTGAGTACGCCAAAAAGTACGGGTACTCCCAGAAGGAATCCCGAGGCTCAGAAGATTCAGCAGTGGACGACATCAACACCCGGTGCCAAGAAGAGGTGAAAACCGTATTCTCTGATGTTGAACTTGATCAAAAAGAATACCGGTTTGTAGGAGAGCTCAACTCACAGGCATACACCTACGCCTCCCAAACCGATGAGTGGAAAAATATTCGCTCAGAATGGTGGACCTGCCTGCGTGAACGCGGGCTAACCCCCAGGGAGGGAGAGAGCGACTGGTTGTCCGAAGAAAGCGCACATCTCATGACCTCCTCCCATGGCAACGAAGAGGCTAAGCCGGAGGAAATTCGCCTCGCAACGATTGAAGCGGAGTGTAACCAGAAGGTTGGTATGGCTCAGCGTCTGGGTGATATTGAGGCGTCCTATCAGGGGCCTCTAATTGAGAAGAATCAGGCGAAGCTTAACCAGTTGAAAGAGGAGAAAGAAAAGCGTGTGGCGAGGGCGCGCGAAATTATCGCCACCCACCAGTAGCCACACCCGACTAAGGGCAGAACGGGCGAACCAGCCGCAGAATGCTCACAAGTTGCCCATAAGAAAATCCGAGCGCAAGAATCTGTGCATAAGAAAATCGCGCAAGAAGGGGCCGGGGAGTGTCACCACTCCCCGGCCCTCACTTTATTCACTCTCAACCTCGCAGCCCATGCTGGCGCACCTACAGACCCGCCAGCTCAAGGCCACTCAGCGTCAGGTTACTTAGCCCTTTAGCCCACCGGAACGTTAACGTTCACCAGCGAGTACAGATCCTTCGGATCATCCGGGCTAGCAACCAGGTCAATGAACTGCTGCAGGTCGGTGTCCTGCGTAGCCGCACGGGCATAACGCAGACCCGAGAAGTCAGCAATTGCGAAGCCCACCGAGTCGAACAGGGTAATCTGCTCGTCCGACACGCGGCCGGGCTCCTCACCGGTCAGAACCTTCCAGAACTCCACCACCGGGAAGTCCGGGTCCTTCTGCTGAATCTCGCCCTCAATGCGGGTCTGGGGCGGGAACTCAACGAACACGGTGGAGCGGTCCAGAATTTCGCTTTCCAGCTCAGTCTTGCCGGGGCAGT
>NZ_CALJRY010000334.1 GCF_937976295.1 uncultured Rothia sp.
GTCAAGACCCCGGCAGATCCCACCGCAGAGCAGATCCCGCACCTGATGGCGGCCTCCGACGTGCTCGGCACCGGCTGGTACGCAGCAGACGCCGCGCAGGCAGGCCCCGGCAAGACCATCGTCGTTGTTGGCGACGGCGCAGTCGGCCTGAGCGCAGTCATCGGCGCTAAGCAGCTCGGCGCGGAGAAGATCATCATCATGTCCCGCAACCCCGAACGTCAGGCGCTCGCTAAGGAATTCGGCGCAACCCACATCGTGGAAGAGCGCGGCGAAGAGGGCATCGCCAAGGTCATGGAGCTCACCGACGGCGTGGGTGCACACGGCGTCGCGGAGGCTGTTGGCTCCCAGCAGTCCTTCGACCAGGCACTCGGCTGCGTACGCCACGGCGGTTACATCGGCTTCGTGGGCGTGCCGCACGACAGCTCCATCGGAACCGATAAGCTCTTCGACAAGCAGGTTCACCTGGAGGGCGGCCCCGCCCCCGTGCGCAAGTACCTGCCGACCCTCATCGACCTGATTTACAAGGGCGAAATTGAGCCCGGCAAGGTATTCGACCTGGTTCTGCCCATCGACGAGGCAGCTAAGGGTTACGAGGCAATGGACCAGCGTACCGCCACCAAGGTTCTGCTGACCATGCCGTAATAGCCGCTCGTATCGCCGGTTCTTGTACTTTCTTGTACTAGCAACCCGGCGCGTATACGCTACTAATCCCCGCACCGACCCTGTTCACTCCATGTGAGCGTAGGGTACCGGTTGCGGGGATTCGTGCATTAAAAATTGAGTTTATTTGTCGGAGTCCGGCGAGGTGAGGGACAAATGCGTGAGCCAAGGCATAGAATAAAAGAGCATGATTCGTACAACTCGAAGGATGACAATGACGAAGAAGCCTTTCCCTTCCGACCTCGAAATCGCACTTGCTGCAGATCTCTGGCCCATTAACAAGATCGCAGCGGACAATGGCATCAGTGAAGATCGCCTTGAGCCCTACGGCAAGTACGTCGCTAAGGTCCTCCTCGACGAAACCACCAACGCAGAGACCGCCCGCAAGCGCGGCTCCAAGTACATTGTGGTTACCGCAGTCACCCCCACCCCGCTCGGTGAAGGTAAGACTGCAACCTCCGTATCCCTCGCACAGGGCTTCGCGCAGACCGGCCGCAAGGCAATCCTGGCTCTGCGTCAGCCCGCAATGGGCCCGACCTTCGGCATCAAGGGCGGCGCAGCAGGCGGCGGTTACTCTCAGATTGTTCCCATGGAGAAGCTGAACCTGCACCTGACCGGCGACTTCCACGCCGTCACCGCAGCGCACAACCTGCTTGCCGCCATGATTGACAACCACCTGCACCACGGCAACGAGCTGCGCATCGACCCGCGCGCAATTGAGTGGCGCCGAGTCATCGACATGAATGACCGCTCCTTGCGCAACATCGTCGTGGGCCTGGGCGAACGCATGGACGGCGTGGTCCGCGAGACCGGTTTCGACATCACCAGCGCCTCCGAAATCATGGTGATTCTCTCGCTGGCAACCTCCTTCAAGGACCTGCGTGAGCGCCTGGCAAAGATCGTGATCGGCCTGAACTACGACGGCGAGCCCGTCACCGCAGCCGACCTGAAGGCTGACGGCGCAATGTCCGTCATCCTGGCAGACGCCATCAACCCGAACCTGCTGCAGACCCTGGAGCACACCCCCGCGCTGATTCACGCGGGCCCCTTCGGCAACATCGCAACCGGTAACTCCTCCGTGGTCGCAGACTACGTTGGTCTGGAGTACTCCGACTACGTGATTACCGAGGCTGGCTTCGGTGCCGACATGGGTGCGGAGCGTTTCTTCAACGTCAAGTGCCGCGTCTCCGGCCTGAAGCCCGACGCAGCAGTGCTCGTCGTCACCGTGCGCTCCCTGAAGTCCCACTCCGGCCTGTACAAGATCGTTCCGGGCAAGCCCCTGCCCGAAGGCATGCTGCAGGAAAGCCCCTCCGACGTGGAGAAGGGCGCAGAGAACCTGAAGAAGCACATCGAGATTGTGCGCAACTTCGGTGTTCAGCCGGTCGTGGCAATCAACGCGTTCCCGACCGACTTCGAGTCCGA
Source organism: uncultured Rothia sp. (assembly GCF_937976295.1). GTDB lineage: Bacteria > Actinomycetota > Actinomycetes > Actinomycetales > Micrococcaceae > Rothia. The sequence continues at coordinate 2,083 of NZ_CALJRY010000334.1, forward strand.
GCACGAGACTATCCGCCGTATCGCTGAGGAGGCTGGCGCTCGCGTCGCTATCCACCGCGGTGTGGCTGAGGGCGGTAAGGGCACCACCGACCTGGCAGACGTGGTTGCTGAGGCATGTGACGACGTTTCGGATCTGAAGTACACCTACGATCTTGAGGACTCCATCGAGACCAAGATCGAGAAGGTTGCCACCAAGGTCTACGGTGCGGACGGCATCTCCATTGCTCCCGCTGCCGCTAAGCAGCTGAAGCGTTTCGCTGAGCTGGGCTACTCGCACCTGCCCGTGGTTATTGCGAAGACTCACCTGTCCATCTCTTCGGATGCAACTCTGAAGGGCGCACCGACCGGCTGGACCCTGCCCGTGCGTGAGGTTCGCCTGGCTGCAGGTGCTGGCTACGTCTACGCTATCTGCGGCACCATGCGCACCATGCCGGGCCTGAGCAAGAGCCCCGCAGCTGAGCGCATCGGCTTCGACGAGAACGGCGTGATGGTCGGCCTGTCCTAAAGCGACTGTGCCAGCTGATTTATAGCTAGTGGAGGCGGCGCTCCTTCCCCACAGCGGGGGAGGGGCGCCGCTTTCCTGTGCTCCAGTGGTGGCAGGTACCGGGCGGCAGATGGGGTGAATGCCGGTGTGAATACCGGTGCGATTGTCGGTGAAAGGTGGAGCGTATTGGTATTTTGGGTGCTGAAGGTACTGAATAGTGCTGAATGGCGGGGGAGTGAAGGATAGTGAAACCCCTAGTGGAGGGGAGTTTCAACCTTTCCTTGAAGGCTTCCAAGCGCCCCTCTGGAAGGCGGAATTGGTACGTGCTGGTTAATAATTGGGCTCTATGTATGCTTGAAGGTCAGGTTTTGTTAAACAATCTGTAGAAGTTGATTTTTTAGTGACACACTGTCTTGCATTTTGTGAAAATATGGTATTGACTAGGTGTTTTACTTTTTGAAAGGGGTTTCAGTGAGTGTACTCAGTGAACCTGAAGGCAGGGCTGCTGTTATCGTTTTGTAATAAAACCTCTATTTTAGGGGGTGCATAAGGGGGCTAAACAGACCAATTGATTTTGCTCTCGCGCGAATAATTGTGCAGTTTTTGAACGGTGGGCGGTACATTTTTTCCACTTCAAGAACTTTCAAATGCTTGAAGATAGTTTGACCTTAACCCTCTACTTCTGCGGAATACCGGGCTAAAATCGGGCATTAAGCCTTTAGAATTGCTGAGTATAAAGCTTAGGTTAAAGGTGCACTGAAGTGTCAAATGAGGGAAAATCTGAAATTATTTTGGGTGAAATAAATCACACTTAAAGTCGAAAAAAATGAAATTGGTACGTATGGATACCCTAAAAAACAGCTATTTTTATTACAGAATGATTACATTGAGGCGCAAGTCACTAAAATGGGCTCTCCGTACCAAATTGAGCTGTAAAACAGCCCCCAAAAAGTTCGCTACTATTGAGTCATCAAGTAATCGTGAGATTTCCAAAGTCCTCGGGTTGCTTGTGTTTGAGTGAGTGATAGATACCCCTGGGTGTCATGAGAAGCGACTGTGTATCGATGCGCAGTCGCTTCTCTGTTTAACTTTTGAATTTCGCTGCTTGAATTTCAATGGAGCCTCAGATAGGCGGGACCTTGGCTAGAGCCTGTACCGAACGTGCTCCAGAGTCTGTTCCGAAGGCGCCCTGAACATGCATCCCGAACATGCATCCCGCACATTCAACGCCGAATGCGCTCGGAATGCGCTCATAGGGAAGTGCTCTATATGGGTGCCTGCCGCATCATGGGAGCCCCTACACTGGAACTATGACTACTTACCCCGAACCCACCCTCATCTTTGAGAACCCCGAACTGACCGTGCGAGCGTTCAGCGTCTCCGAGATGGACAACAGCGTCTACCTCATCACCATGCGCGCCACCGGCGAGCAGGTGCTCATCGACCCCGCAGACGATGCGGAAGAACTCTACGCCTACACCCTCGACGCGCTCCTGAACGACTGCCCGCAGCTCGAACTGGCAGACGGCGAAGAACGCCGCGTGCGCGTCATGGAGAAGGAAGAGGACTTCAACTCCCTCAGGCCCCGCGCAATCGGTCTGACTGGCATCCTGGTCACCCACGGCCATTGGGATCACATCCGCGCCATTAAGGAGCTCGACCGCCTCACCGGTGCCGTCACCTCCGCGGGTGCAGCTGACGTAGCCGCTATTAAGGAGCAGGAAGACTACACCGTCGAAGAGGAGCTGACCGGCGGCGAAAGCTTCGACTTCTATCTCTCTGACACCGTCATTCGCGCCCTGCACGTGCCCGGCCACACCCCCGGATCCATCGTCTACACCCTCGAAACCACCTGGGAAGACGGCACCCCCGCAACCCTGCTGTTCACCGGTGATGCTCTCTTCCCCGGCGGCGTGGGTAAGACCGACTCCCCGCAGCAGTTTGGTGAGCTCTTCTCCAATGTGCTCGAAAAGCTCTTCGGCGGCTTCGACGATGACGCAATCGTGCTGCCCGGCCACGGCCGCTCCACCACCCTAGGGGATGAGCGCCCCCACCTGGAAGAGTGGGGCACCCGCGGCTGGTAAACCGCGCCTGACAATCCGCCTCATATAAGTACTGCACCCTCATGCCTTCACCGGCCGCATAATCCCGCCGGTGAAAGGCGTGAGGGTGTAGAATTTAAGTTCGAAGATAAGACGAAAGGATTTTCGATGACACCCCGCCCGGCACACGGTAGCACCGCACTCAAAGCGAACGATCTGACCAGCATCCGGGTTCAGGGTGCCCGCGAAAACAACCTCAAGAACGTAGACCTCACCATCCCGCGTGATGCGATGGTCGTCTTCACCGGCCTCTCCGGTTCCGGTAAGTCCTCCCTCGCCTTCGACACCATCTTTGCCGAAGGTCAGCGCCGCTACGTCGAGTCGCTGTCCTCCTACGCGCGTATGTTCCTCGGACAGGTCGATAAGCCCGACGTAGACTTCATCGAGGGCCTTTCCCCGGCGGTGTCTATCGACCAGAAGTCCACCTCCAAGAACCCGCGCTCAACCGTCGGTACCATCACCGAAATCTACGACTACATGCGTCTGCTCTGGGCACGAGTTGGTCACCCGCACTGCCCCGAATGTGGCGAAGAAATCACCCAGCAGACCCCACAGCAGATTGTCGACATTCTGCAGGAATACCCCGAACGCACCCGCCTGCAGATCCTCGCGCCCGTCGTCAGCGCACGTAAGGGCGAGTTTGTTGACCTCTTCAAGGACCTGCTGACTCAGGGCTACTCGCGTGCCCGCGTGGACGGCGAAACCGTGCAGCTCTCCGACCCGCCCAAGCTCGCCAAGCAGTACAAGCACACCATCGAGGTGGTCGTTGACCGCATCGTCATTAAGGACGGTATTCACCAGCGCCTCACCGACTCCATCGAAACCGCGCTCAAGCTCGCCGACGGCCGCGTGCTCATCGACTTCGTGGACCGCGAGCAGGACGACCCCGAACGCACCCGCTCCTTCAGCGAGAACCTCGCCTGCCCCAATAACCACCCGCTGCAGATTGACACCATCGAGCCGCGCGCCTTCTCCTTCAACTCGCCGTTCGGCGCATGTAGCGCCTGCGACGGCATCGGCTCGCGCCTGGAAGTAGACACCGAACTGCTCGTACCCAACCCCGACCTGACCCTCGGCGAGGGCGCTATCGCCCCCTGGTCGCAGGGCAAAGCAACCACCGAATACTGGCTGCGCCTGCTCGCCGGTCTGGGGGAGGAGCTCGGATTCGACCTGAACACCCCCTTCAAGGACCTGCCCGCCAAGACCCGCGCCGCCATTCTGGACGGCAAGGACTACAAGGTTGAGGTCTCCTACCGCAACCGATTCGGCCGCGAACGCCGCTACACCTCCGGATTCGAGGGCGTGAAGGCGTACATCAAGCGCAAGCACGAAGAAACCGAATCGGACTTCGCCCGCGACCGCTACGAACAGTACATGCGCCAGGTCGCCTGCCCCTCCTGCGGTGGCGCGCGCCTGAACCCGACCATCCTCGGTGTGAAGGTCGGCGGCAAGTCCATCGCGGAGGTTACCGACTTGTCTCTGGCTGACGCGCTCGCCTTCGTGCGCGGCCTGCAGCTGAGCGCCCGCGAAGCCAAGATTGGTGAGCAGGTTCTCAAGGAAATTGACGCGCGCCTGCAATTCCTGCTGGACGTGGGTCTGGACTACCTGACCCTCTCACGCTCCGCCGGTACGCTCTCCGGCGGTGAGGCGCAGCGCATCCGCCTCGCAACCCAGATCGGTTCGGGCCTGGTCGGTGTGCTCTACGTGCTCGACGAGCCCTCCATCGGCCTGCACCAGCGCGATAACCGCCGCCTTATCGAAACCCTGACCAAGCTGCGCGATATGGGCAACACGCTTATTGTGGTTGAGCATGACGAAGACACCATGCGCGAAGCCGACTGGATTGTGGATGTAGGACCCGGCGCCGGCGAGCACGGCGGCGAAATCGTGCACTCCGGCAGCTTTGAGGAGCTGCTGAAGAACACCAAGTCCATTACCGGCGACTACATGGCTGGCCGCCGCAGCATTGAGGTGCCCGCCTCCCGCCGCCCCGTGGACAAGAAGCGTCAGCTGACCGTGCGCGGCGCCCGCGAAAACAACCTCAAGAACGTGACCGTGTCCTTCCCGCTGGGCGTGTTCACCGCGGTGACCGGTGTGTCCGGCTCGGGTAAGTCCACCCTCGTCAACGACATTCTGTACACCTCCCTGGCGAACAAGCTCAACGGCGCCAAGCAGGTACCCGGCCGCCACAAGAGCATCGACGGCCTGGAACACCTGGACAAGGTCATTCACGTGGACCAGTCGCCCATCGGCCGCACCCCGCGCTCGAACCCCGCCACCTACACCGGCGTGTTCGACCACATCCGCAAGCTGTTCGCAGAGACCAGCGAAGCGAAAATGCGCGGCTACACTCCCGGCCGATTCTCCTTCAACGTCAAGGGCGGCCGCTGCGAGGACTGCTCCGGCGACGGCACCCTGAAGATTGAAATGAACTTCCTGCCGGACGTGTACGTACCCTGCGAAACCTGCCACGGCAAGCGCTACAACCGCGAAACCCTCGAAGTGCACTACAAGGGCAAGACCATTGCCGACGTACTCGAAATGCCCGTGGAAGAAGCCGCAGAGTTCTTTGCCGCATTCACCCCGATTGCGCGCCACCTGAACACCCTCGTGGACGTGGGCCTGGGCTACATTCGCCTGGGTCAGCCCGCAACCACCCTCTCCGGCGGTGAAGCGCAGCGCGTGAAGCTCGCAACCGAACTGCAGAAGCGCTCCAACGGCCGCTCCATCTACGTGCTGGATGAGCCGACCACCGGCCTGCACTTTGAAGACATCCGCAAGCTGCTCGCCGTGCTGCAATCGCTGGTTGACAAGGGCAATAGCGTCATCACCATTGAACATAACCTGGACGTGGTCAAGTGCGCCGACTGGATTATCGACATGGGCCCCGAAGGCGGTAGCGGCGGCGGCACCGTGATTGCTGAAGGTACCCCGGAACAGGTAGCTCAGGTGAAGGGCTCGCACACCGGCGCGTTCCTTGCAGAGATTTTGAGCTAGCCGAGATCCTGAACTAGCCGAGATTCTGAACTAGTCGACAACTTGAACTAAAGGAAATCTACGTGACTGATACTCAAGGAACCGCACCTGCCCGGGGAGCTCAGGCAATCCGTGGTCCTATGAACAGGGGCGCTGTGACCACCGCGGACCGTGCGCGGCACATCCTGCACACCCAGCTGGAGGCGGACTTCTGCCAGGCACCCGGCTCGATTAGCCGCGCCCTCGAAGAGCTACGCGACTACCCGGAAGCCGAGAGCCTGCCGCTGCTCGCCACCGTGCAGCCGCCCTCCGAGAAGATGGGCGCCGCACGCCGCCGCAACGACGACATCTGGGAGTTGCGCGTCGCCAACTACGCAAGCATCGGTATTCTCTGCGCCAAGCATCCGCGCGTGCTGGACAAGGCGATTGATTACATGCTTGGCGACCAGTCGAACTGGCTGGGCGACTATGCACAACTCCGCCAGCTCAACGAACTGCTCACCCCCTACACCCAGCAGGTCAGCGGCACGAGCATCTACTACACGCCCGGCCGCGCCCTGCTGAACTCGGTCGTACCCGAGGGCGTGCAGGCGCAGGAAGTGAAGTGCGCCGTGCCCGGTGTGGGCATGATGCGCCGCGTTGACCCCGCCGAGCTGAAAGCTGCGCTACTTGCCGAAATCACCGGCGAGCGTACCATCCGCAGGGAGGCAAACGCCTCCGCGGGTGCGATTGAGGTTGACCCGGAGGATACGGAGGCGCGCGTAACCCGCCTGCGCGTGGAGCTGCTGGACGCTGAGCAGTTTGAGCGCTTCCGCGGGGATAAGCGATACTCGAACGCGCTGGGCTTTAGCGTGGCCCGTCCGGATGTGCTGGTGCTTGCCGCATACCCGGTGGACGAGGATGTACCTGATGCACCCACAGCGGGGGAGAGCGACCCTGCGCTTGCAGACCCTATCGCTATGGTTGGCCTGAGTGACGATTCGCCGATTATGCGCCAGATCGGTATTGATGTGTTGCCCGCCTGGCGCGGTGCCGGCATCGCCAGCGTACTGGTGCGTGATGCGGCGCGTCTGACCCTGGCGGAAGGGTACCTGCCGTTCTACGGTACGAGCCCGTCGCACGTGCTCTCGCAGAGGGTTGCGATAAACGCGGGATTGGTGCCGACCTGGTGGGAGTACGTGTCCACCAGTCTGAACGATCTGCCCATGGACTAGGCGTTATACGTGAAAAGCCCCCGAGATTCGGAGTCTCGGGGGCTTTTGGTGTAGCTTCTAAAGCTCCGCGCCGTTGCTGGCAATCACCTCGCGGTACCAGTGGAAGGACTTCTTGCGGTAGCGCGCCAGGGTGCCGGTGCCGTCGTCGTTGCGGTCCACGTAGATGAACCCGTAGCGCTTGGACATCTGCGCGGTGGAGGCACTAATCATGTCGATGCAGCCCCAGGTGGTGTAGCCGAGCACGTTCACGCCGTCCTCAATCGCCTCACGTACCGCGTGCAGGTGCTGGCGCAGGTAGTCGATGCGGTAGTCATCTTCCACGGTCAGCTCGCCGTCAATCTCGACCAGTTCATCGCGGGCACCCAGACCGTTCTCCACAATGAACAGCGGCTTTTGCCAGCGGTCCCAATACTGGTTGAGGACCACGCGCAGACCGGTCGGGTCGATCTGCCAGCCCCACTCGCTGGCGGGCAGGGTTGGGTTCACCACGCCGCCGAGGATATTGCCTTCGCCGCGCTCGCCTCGTGCCGGGTCGCCGGTCGCGCAGGTGGACATGTAGTAGCTGAACGACACGAAATCCACGGTGTTCTTCAGGTCCTCGCGGTCCTGTTCGGTGATGTTCAGCTCCACGCCCTTCTCACGCAGGGCGCGCAGGAAGTAGCCGGGGTATGCGCCGCGAACGTGCACGTCACCGAATGCGAAGTTCGCCTGTTCCGCCTGCATGGCGGCGAGTACGTCGGCGGGGTCGGGGGTGAGCGGGTAGGTGGGCATGGCAAGAATCATGCAGCCGACCTGCGCACCGGGTGCCAGTTCGTGTGCCGCAGCGGTGGCGCGTGCGGAGGCGACCAGCTCGTGGTGCATCGCCTGGTACAGGTCCGCGTCGCTGAGCTGATCCGCCGGGGTGTTGATGCCGCCGGACATGAACGGCATGTGCAGCATCGAGTTGATTTCGTTGAAGGTCAGCCAGTACTTCACGCGCTTGCCGTAGCGGGCGAATACGGTGCGGGCGTAGCGTTCGTAGAAGCCGATGAGTTCGCGGCTGGTCCAGCCGTTGTACTGCTCGACCAGGTGCAGCGGGGTTTCGTAGTGGCTGAGGGTGATGAGCGGTTCCATACCGTGCTTTTCGAGCTCGTCGAGCACGCGGTCGTAGAAGGCGAGGCCCGCCTCGTTCGGGGTTTCTTCGTCGCCGCGGGGGAAGATACGCGACCAGGCGATGGAGAAGCGGAAGACCTTGAAGCCCATCTCTGCGAGCAGGGCGATGTCTTCGCGGTAGCGGTGGTAGAAGTCGATGCCCTCCAGCTTGAGGTTGTCCTCGGTGGGTTCGGCGGTGCGCGGGTACAGGCCGCCGGCGGGCAGCACATCCTGCAGGCTGGGGCCCTTGCCGTCTTCGTTCCAGGCGCCCTCGAACTGGTTGGCGGCGGTGGCGCCTCCGAAGAGGAAACCGGCGGGGAAAGCGCCGAGCGGCTGCGGCTCGGTTAGTGCAGGGGCGGCGTTGGGTAGAGGGGCGGTTTGGGCGGTGATGTGCTGGTCCTGATGCACGGCGTCCTCCAAGGTGTTTTGGGTCTTTCTTCTACCCTAGCGGAGGGGGTGGGGGATTACTAGGTTTTGCGCTGTGTTGGGGGCGCGAAACGGGCGCGTAAAAGCCCGGTATTCTCACACGAAAATTCACGTGAGAATACCGGGCTTTTATGCAGCTCTTATACAGCGCTTTTACGCTGGGCTAAGCTGCCGCGGGGTCTGCGCTACTAGTTGGCGAAACCGAGCGCGAACAGCCACGCAGTACCGACCGTACCCCAGATGACGAGGTTCACGATAGCTGCCATGAAGCCGACCTTGAACCATTCGCCCACGCTGAAGTAGCCGGAACCGTAGTACACGCCCGCCGGGCCGGACGCGTAGTGGGTGATACCGCCAATCAGGTTTCCGGCGAAGCCGAGGAACAGCGCCGCGAACACCGGCGGAACACCGGCAGCTACCGCCGCACCGAGGAACACGGCGTACAGTGCCACAACCTGCGCGGTGTTCGAAGCGAACATGTAGTGGATGAAGAAGTACGCCAGAACCAGGATCGCGAATGCCATAGGCCACGCCATGCCGCTGACGCTGTGCGCCGCCTGCTCACCGACCCAGTCGACGACCTTGAGCTTCTTCAGGTGATCCGCCATGCCGACGAGCACGGCGAAGAAGATGAGGGTGGACCATGCGCTGGAGTTCTTCGCCATATCCTTCCATGTCAGGACCTTAGTGACCAGCAGAATTGCGATGCCGAAGAATGCGGCGCTGGTCGCGTCAATACCCAGGGAGGTACCGGTAATCCACAGGATCAGCAGCAGCGCGAAGGTGCCGAGCATGATCCATTCCTTGGAGCTCATAGGGCCCATTTCGTGCAGTTCCTGGCGGGCGCGCTTGGGCGCGTCCGGGGTCTTCTTGATGGTCGGCGGGTAGATTTTTGACATGATCCACGGCATCACGATCAGCGCGGTAAGACCGGGAACGATAGCGGCGAGCGCCCAGGTACCCCAGTCGATGTTGATGTCGCGGTCGTGCGCGAACTTCTGCGCCAGCGGGTTACCCGCCATTGCGGTCAGGAACATTGCGGAGGTGATGGTATTGACCTGCGCCTCAGTCATGAGCAGGTAGGAGCCGAGCTTACGGCGCGATTCGGGGGTCTCGTTGGTGGAGCCGTTGACCTCGGAGAGAGAACGGATAACCGGGTAAATCACGCCACCGGCACGCGCCGTGTTGGAGGGGGTGGCGGGGGCGAGAACCAGGTCGGTGATTGCCATACCGTAGGACAGGCCGAGGGAGGACTTGCCGAGCGCACGCACGAACAGCAGTGCGATGCGCTTGCCCAGGCCGGTGATGAGGAAGCCGTCGGCGATGAAGAACGCGGCAACAATAATCCAGATGGAGGAGTTGCCGAAGCCGGCCAGCGCCTCGTTCTTTGCCGCCATGGTGCCGGTAATCATTGCGGCACCCAGGCCGACGAGCGCCACGGACGGGGTGGGCAACGGCTGCAGGATCAGGCCGAGGATGGTGCCGACGAAGATGGCGAGCATGTGCATGCCGCGCGGGTCGACGCCTTCGGGGGCGGGAACGAACCAGATGGCGAGGGTCGCTACGAGGATGATGGCAACGTGCAGGATCAGCTTGTTTCGCTGTTTGCGGGCTGCGCTCACCTCCTGGTTGGGGGCGGCGGTTGCCGCTGTGTTGGTGGACTGTGTCATGTCCGTACTCCTTATGTGAAACGTACAGTGTGGTCCGTGGCGGGTGGGCCGTCACGGTGTGCGCGTTTCTTCTGCGTTGTCATGCTGTGTTGTGTACTGGTGGCAACGTGTGGGATACCACGTAGTCTTTTAATCGTAATGGTTTGGGTTCACCGAGTGAAGAAAATCGGCATAAAAAATGTGAATATGGCGGGGCATGTCGGCAGCTGGGATTTTGCGGCGTAGCGGCGAGGATTCCGCAGAGCTTTAAGGGGGAACCGGTGTGAGGTGCAGCGGGGGAGAACACCAACAGAACACTGCCCTTGAGCTGCCCTTAAGTTGCCTTTGAGATGCCCCGCCGCCCGCGCACCGTAAGTGACGGGCGTAACCGTAAAATAGGAACGTGCAGATTATTCGAGAGACCGGCCCCGAATCCGGCGATATCCTCATTCACCACGATCAGACGGTGCAGATGCTTCGCGAGGTGGCAAGCGGGCAGCGTGAAGCCACCCTACGCATGTATCAGCCGAACCCGACGGTCGCGTTCGGCCGCCGTGACGAACTGAACCCCGGCTTCGCGGACGCCTCCGCGGCGTGCGCCGAGCACGGTTTTGAGGTGCTGGTGCGCAAGGTCGGTGGGCACGCCGCCGCCTACCATCAGGGGTGCCTGGTCGTGGACCATTTTCAGCCCGCCTCCGACGCGCGCAGCGGCAACACCCTACGCTACGAACTGTTCGGCTCCATGTACGCGCAGGCGCTACGCGAAGTCGGCGTGGATGCGCGCATGGGCGAAATCCCGGGGGAGTACTGCCCCGGCGAGTATTCGGTGCACGCGCAGCTTCCCGCCTCCGCAGGTGGTGGCCGCATCAAACTGGTCGGCACCGCCCAGCGTGTGGTGACCGGCGGCTGGTGGTTCAGCACCGGCATTGTGGTTTCCGATTCTGCACCCCTGCGGGCGGTTACTGCGGATGTGTACCGTGCCCTTGGCATGGAGCTGGACCCCGCCACGGTTGGCGCGGCGCAGGACGCGAACCCGACTCTGCTCATGGAAGACCTGGAAGACGCGATCGTTGAGGTGTACGCCCAAAACGGTTTTCGCTGAGCTGATTTTGCTGGGCTGATTTTGCTCATCTATCTCTGACTTTTACCCCTAACCCACCCCGAACTACCCCACCTGAAGTGAAGGAGCATCCATGCGTTGGGCACAGATTAAAGACTCGAAGGGCAGCCGCGCGGTCTGCTTCTTCGAGGAGACCGTGTACGAGCTTCCGGCGAAGCTCAGCCCGCTACTGAATTTCTACAGCCGGTTCCGCCTGAACTTTGGCGACCCGAAGAACGCCGTGGCGATTCTGAAGGAGAACGGCGCGACCGTCATGGGTCACGGCGAGGAACTGTGGAACTCCCTGCCGTTCATTCGCCCGCTGGATAAGCCCGGCAAGATTGTGTGCGCGGGCCTGAACTACCGCGACCACGCCGCGGAAATGAACCTTGAGGTACCCGAGCATCCGGCGCTGTTCGCGAAGTTCCCGAACGCGCTGATTGGTCCCGGCGAGCAGATCCGCATGCCCGCCGATGACGGCACCGGCAGCACGAAAATCGACTGGGAGGTTGAGCTGTGCCTGGTCGTGGGCGCTCGCCTGCGTAACGCCACGGAGGAGCAGGCGCTTGAGGCTTTGATGGGGTACACGGTCATGAACGATGTGTCGGTGCGTGACTGGCAGGGCCGTTCCTCGGAATGGTTCCAGGGTAAGAACTGGGATGCGATGACCCCGTTTGGTCCGGTGATTGTGAGCCCCGATGAGGTTGACCCGGTTGCCGGTCTGGAGCTGGTCTGCGAGGTGGACGGCGTGGTGCGTCAGCGCGGCACGACGGCGGATATGGTGTTCACCCCGGCGCAGCTGCTGTCCTATATTTCGCGGTTCATGACCCTGGAGCCGGGCGACCTGGTGGCGACGGGTACCCCGGCGGGGGTTGGCTTGTCGCTGCATCCGCGTCAGTGGTTGAAGCCGGGTCAGACGGTGCGCACCCGCATTGAGGGCATTGGCGAGCTGGTGAATGTCTGCTCGGAGGCGGGCGCTCTGTAGTTGTCCGGTAGCCCGGCGGGTGGTTCTGCGGGTAGCCCTGCGCGCAACCGCGATTGAACCCATGTGAACCCACGCGAACCCACTGAGGTGTCTATAGCACCCGCTTTTGGGTGCACTGGAAGGCACCCATAAATGAATACTTATGCACCCCGCATGTGTTTTTGAGGCATATGCGGGGTGTTTCTATGCCTTGCTAAAGCTCCCGGTGGGTGGCTTAGGATTCCTGGAATGCACGGCGAAGAACGTCCTGTGCGGGGGAGTGTGG
>NZ_CALJRY010000335.1 GCF_937976295.1 uncultured Rothia sp.
GGTCTTCTGCCTTGATGCCTTCGGTGTCGAGCTTGAGAGCTTCGGCAACTTCACCGACGGTGGGTGCGTTCAGTTCGGGGATTTCGGGCAGCACGTAGACGGGCAGGTTTGCGTCGCCGCGCTTGACGGAGTTCTCGATTTCGTCGCGCAGTTCGGGTTCTGCACGGCCGACGATGATTGCGAGCAGGTCTGCCTTGGAGGCGAGCAGTTCGGTGCGTGCCACGTCGACTGCGGTGACTGCTTCTTCGACGGTTGCTTCTTGTGCGCCGACGATTGCGACGACGGGCAGGCCGAGGTCACGTGCGATCTGGACGTTCAGGTCGAATTCGACTGAGAGCGCGTTGGCGGGCAGGTAGACGCCGTCGACGATTACGACGTCGCTGTTTGCTGCGACCTTTTCGTAGGCGGAGACTGCGCGTGCGGAGATTTCTTCGGTGTTGCCTTCTGCGATGAGTGCGAGTGCGTCGGTCATGGAGACTGCGCCGCCGACCTGCTCTTCGGTCAGGCCGAAGTGTTCACGGATGAGGCGTGCCATGGGGTCGTCGGCGATGGTTGCGCCGTCGAAGACGGGGCGGAAGAAGCCGACGCGGTCTGCGCGCTTGATGAGGGAGTCTGCTAGGCCCAGGGCGACGAGGGACTTGCCCGAGTTCTGGGACATAGCGGAAAGGTAAAGACCGGTGGTCATTGTTTTACTGTCCTTCTATGCGTTGTTCGGCGCTGGGTCCCGCGGTTGCGCAGGGGTGTATGTGCTCCTGTGCGCGGGTGCGTCGAGCTTATATGTCATCTTCTATCTTAAGGCGTTGTGGGGGTGGTGCCTAACAGGGCGTGTCGTTTAGGGGTTGATGATGCGCGTGTATCGTACGCTGCGTCCGGGTCCCCAGATGCCGCGTGCTTGGAAGTACACGCCTTCGTTACGGTAGCCGAGGCGCTCGTAGAAGGAGACCGCTCGTTCGTTTTCAGCCATGACCCACAGGTAGGAGTTTTCGTCCGGGTAGATGACGGAGTCGTAGAGTGCCTGTCCGAGCCCGGTGCCGTGCGTGTGGTCGAGGGTGTACAGGTGCGTGAGTTTGCGGGTGCCTGCGGGCAGTTCGGGGAGGGTGTCGGCGCGTTCGAGTTCCCAAGAGGAGACCTCGCATAGGGAGAGCGCCAGGCCGACCGGCTTGTCCCAGTCGATGCGCGCGCCGATGGAGCAGGAGAGCCCGCCGTCGGGGGTCCAGCCGGGCACCTCGTAGGCGAAGAAGCCGCGCACGGTGGGGGAGGCGAGGTGGCGGTGGAAGTCTTCGAGGTATTCGTCGCGTTCGGCGCGGTGGCGGGCGGTGAAGCTTTCCCCGAGCGCGTCGAAGTAGATCGGGTCGTAGGTTTGCTCCATGCAGTCCAGCTGCAGGTTGACGTATTTTTCGGCGTCGGTCGGTTCAATTGGTGCGAGCGCGTAGCGGCCCTGACATACAAATCCCATGGGTTCTAGTCTACTCAGCCGGCCCCTATGCTGCTTCTGCGGAGGCGGTCCTTCGCGGGTGCGTACGCTAGGGGCGTGCGGGCGGCGCTGTTGCTTTGTGCCGTGTCGGTTAGGCTAGTGGGTATGGCGAAAAAGAGCAGGGCACCGAAGAAATCCCAGAAGACGCAGAAGAACCAGAAGAACCGCATCGACGACACCGAGAACACCCCCGTGCAGGGTGCCGCCGCTGGCGTGTACCCGATCTCTACCGGTGAGGCGGAGCTCGTCCCCGACGGCTACCACGCCGACGGCTGGTTGCTGCTCATTAACGGTGTGCAGTCTTCTCACGTGATTGTGGGCGAGCCCCGCGAGCTGGATTTTGAGTACATGCGCTGGATTGCCGCGGTTGTCTCCTCGCACGTGGAGGAGCACCTGGACGCTGCGAAGCTGCGCATCACCCACCTGGGCGGCGGCGCCTGCTCGATGGCGCGCTATTTCGCTGACTTGTACCCGACCAGCCGCAACACGGTCGTTGAGCTGGACGCCAAGCTTGCCGAGTATGTGCGCGCCTGGTTCGATATCCCCAAGGCGCCGCGCGTGAAGATTCGTGTGGGCGAGGCGGGTGCCGTCACCGCGACCTTCGCGCCCGCATCCCGCGACGTGCTGATCCGTGACGTATTCGCCGGGGACACCACCCCCGAGGCGCTCACCACCGTCGAGTTCACCCGCACCGTTGCCGAGTCGCTGGCACCCGGTGGCCTGTACATCCTCAATTGCGGTGATGGGCCGGCGCTGACCGGTGCCCGCGCTGAGGCGTCCGCCCTGCTTGAGGTGTTCGAGTACGTGTGCATTGTGGCGGATTCGGCAATGTTGAAGGGCCGCCGCCGCGGCAACGTCATTATTGCCGGCTCCCACGCGCCCCTGCCGGAGGCTGGTTCCGTGCAGGCTGCCGCTATCGCCCGTGAGCTCATGGGTGGAGGCGTGCCCGCCCAGTACTGGGACACCGCGCGGGTGCGCCAGTTCGTGAGGTAGCGGTTTTAGCTGCTGTATAGGTTTTCTGTGATGGCTTAGGTATTTCAGCCATGACTTGAGTTTTTCGGTGATAGGTTAGTGACTTTGGTGGGGGCTTTTAACCACCGCCAAAGACCGTAACCTATCACCAAAATCGCTAACCCACGACTGAAGTTATTCCGAGATTTATACAGTAAGGGTGAAACCCCGCCGCTACCGACCCCAACCCGATACCATGGTGACCATGCGATACACCTACCTTGGCCCCTCCGGCACCTTCACCGAATCCGCCCTGCTGAGCGTCCCCGGCGCAGCCGACGCCGAACGCATCCCCGCCACCAGCGTGCCCGACGCGCTCGCACGCCTGAACGCGGGCGAGGTGGACGCCGCCATGGTACCCATCGAAAACTCCGTGGAGGGCGGCGTGAGCGCCACCCTGGACGCTATCGCAGCCAGCGAGGGTGTACGCATTATCCGCGAGGTGCTCGTACCGATCCGCTTCGTGCTGGTCGCCGCGAAGCCCATCAGCATCGAGGACGTTAAGACCATCTCCACCCACTCGCACGCCTGGGCGCAGGTGCGCGGCTGGGCGCAGGAGAACGTGCCTACCGCCGCCTACCTGCCCGGCTCCTCCACCGCGGCGGCGGCTGTCGGCCTGCTTGAAGAGGGCTGCACCTACGATGCGGCAATCTGCTCCCCGGCGCTGCTGAACTACCACCCGGAACTGCACGTCCTCCAGGACAATATCGGCGATAACAAGAACGCCGTGACCCGCTTCGTGCTGCTCTCCCGCACCGCCGACATCCCCGAACCGACCGGCTCTGACAAGACCACCCTGACCGTGCCGCTGCCCACCAACCGCGCCGGCGCGCTACTGGAGTTGCTCGAACAGTTTTCCGTGCGCGGCGTGAACCTCTCCCGCATCGAATCGCGCCCCACCGGCGAAGGCATGGGCTCCTACTCGTTCAGCATCGACGCCGACGGCCACATCTACGAGGCACGCATGCGCGATGCACTGCGCGGCCTGCACCGCGTCTCCCCGACGCTGAAATTCCTCGGCTCCTACCCGCGCGCCGACCACGAAAACACCGAGGTCGACAGCATCCACTGCGACGGTTCCTTTGACGCCGCACACGAATGGGTCGAGTCGCTCTTCCCGAACGGCCGCCCCGAACACCTGCAGCGCCACTAGCGGCACCACCAGCGCAAACCCCGCCCACAACCCACCGCAAGATTAGGTAGGATAAAACAGTGATTGATATTAACCTCCTCCGCGAAAACCCCGACGTCTTCCGCGCCTCCCAGCGAGCACGCGGCAAGGACGAAACCCACGTCGACCGCATCCTCGAAGCCGACACCGCACGTCGCGCACTCATCGGTGAATACGAGACCCTGCGCGCCGAACAGAACGCCTTCGGCAAGACCGTCGCAAAGGCACCCAAGGAAGAAAAGCCCGCCCTCGTCGCACAGGCGAAGGAACTGGCAGCCCGCGTCAACGAAGCAAAGGCAGCCTCCGAAGCGAAAACCGCCGAATACGAGGAACTGATCAGCAGCATCGAAAACCTCATCATCGACGGCGTACCCGTCGGCGGCGAAGACGACTACGTAGTCGTCAAGGAAGTCGGCACCCCCCGCGACTTCGCAGCTGACGGCTTCGAACCGCGCGACCACCTCGAAATCGGCGAACTCGTCGACGGCATCGACATGGCACGCGGCGCGAAGGTCTCCGGCGCACGCTTCTACTTCCTCAAGGGCCAGGTAGCACGCCTCGAGCAGGCACTCATGTGGATGGCGCTCGACCTCGCAACCGAGCACGGCTTCACCATGATGACCACCCCCACCCTGGTACGCCCCGAAATCATGAACGGCACCGGCTTCAACGTCAAGCACGACGACGAAATCTACCGCCTCGAACGCGACGACCTGTACCTGGTCGGCACCTCCGAGGTGGCGCTCGCCGGCTACCACACCGACGAAATTCTCGACTTTGAGAAGGGCGCGAAGAAGTACCTGGGCTGGTCCTCCTGCTACCGCCGCGAGGCTGGCTCCGCAGGTAAGGACACCCGCGGCATCATTCGCGTGCACCAGTTCAACAAGGCTGAAATGTTCGTCTACTGCCCCGTCGAGCAGGCAGAAGAGATGCACGAGAAGCTGCTGTCCCTCGAAGAGGAAATGCTGCAGCGCTGCGGCCTGGCATACCGCGTGATTGACACCGCCGCAGGCGACCTGGGCACCTCCGCAGCCCGCAAGTTCGACTGCGAGGCGTGGGTCCCCACCCAGGGCACCTACCGCGAGCTGACCTCCACCTCGAACTGCACCACCTACCAGGCGCGCCGCCTGAACATCCGCGAGCGCACCCCGGACACCGTGGACGAGGCAGGCAACGTGCGTAAGGGCCGCACCCGCTCCGTGGCGACCCTGAACGGCACCCTGGCGACGACTCGCTGGTTGGTAGCCATCCTGGAGACTCACCAGCAGGCTGACGGTTCTGTGCGTATCCCCGAGGCTCTCCGCCCCTACATGGGTGGTGCCGAGGTTATCCCGGCAGTAGCCGCTGAGTAAAACCCCGCCCGCTGAGTAATCTCAAAACCAGCCGAAAAACCCGCCCACCGCGTAAATGGTGGGCGGGTTTCTGCGTAACCGGGTAGTCTAAGAACTATGCCTCTATATCGTAAACTCCTTGGTGTTTCCGCGGCGGCGGCGCTGACCGCCTCCATCACTCGTGCCCGTAAGAATGCGCGCCGACGCGCTATCGAACTGGGTGCGCCCTTCGGCGTTCTGCCGACCCTGCCCACCGGTGAAGCGCAGCGTGTGGGCGTGGTGTACAACCCCAGCAAGCCTGGCGCTGCGGCGGCTATCGAGATTCTGGAACGTACCCTCGCGGCGAACGGCCACCCGCAGGCGTTGGTGCGCACCACCCGCGTGGACGAGCCCGGCTCCGAGGCGGCCTGCGAGCTGATCGCTGAGGGTGTTGACCTGCTGATTGCTGCCGGTGGTGACGGTACGGTGCGTGCTGTGGCGGCGGCGCTGGCGCATCATGAAGGGCCTAAGCCGCGCCTGGGTATTCTGCCGATGGGTACCGGTAACCTGCTGGCGCGTAACCTGTACATTCCGGTGAGTGACGTGGCGGCGTGTATTGATATTGCGCTGAACGGTGATGGTCAGGCTGTTGATGCGATTGAGATGACGACGACGAGCGCCTCCGGCGAAGAAACCGAACACACGTTCTTTGTGATGAGTGGTGCCGGTTTTGATGCGCTCGTCATGAATGACACGAACGAGGATATGAAGGCGAAGTTCGGTTGGGTTGCGTACGTGCAGGCCGGTATGAAGCATATGCTGGGCAGGTCGCACCCGGTGCGTATCAGTGTGGATGGTGCGCCGTTCCGTATTCTGCCGATGCGTTCGGTGCTGATTGTGAATTGTGGCCGCCTGCAGGGTGGTATTCGCCTGGCGGATATGACGGATGTGAATGACGGTAATCTTGAGGTGATTGTGGCGTCGCCGCGTGACCTGCTGGAGTGGGGGCTGCTGTTGGCGAAGGTTACGCGCCGCACGATTTTGGGTTCGCCGCGTGTTGAGTTGCCGGTGATTCGTCACATGGTGGGTTCTGAGGTGGTGCTGGAGTTCCTGGATGGTGCGCATCCGGTTGAGGTGGATGGTGACCCGGCACCGTCGGCGTACCGTATTAGTGCGCGTGTGTTGCCTGCCGCCGTGGAGGTGGCGGTCCACCCCGAGGTGCATTAGCGGGTGCGGTTTGCTTGCTTGCGCCTGTTTTGAGGAATCGCCCAGGTGGGTGACGTATTCTCGGGAGTGTTGATGTATACACCGAGTACGTCAGGAGACAACCACCTATGAGCAACCAGCCGGCACTTCAGCACACCGCACCGTATCTTTCGCATCCCGCAGATTATCTGCAGGAGAAGCCGCGCCGTGGCTTCTGGAAGACTGTTCTGCGTATTATCGCCTGGGGCATGTACGTTGTGAGCGTGCCCGTGTGTTTGATTGTGACGGGGGTTGTCATTGTCGGCCTGGTGTTGCTTGGCAGCTCGATTGATAACGTGATTCTTCACTTTGTAGTCATGCTGGTGATGCCTTTCGCTGCTCTGGCCCTTGGGGCTGTTGGGCTGTATGTCTTTGGTGTGAAGATTATTGGTGGCCTTTTCACGTATTCGCGGGCTGATAGTGAGGTGGAGGATGGCGGCGAGCGCTTCGTTCGGGGTACGTACGAGTTCTTTGCCGATATTTTTGCGGGCCTCCCTGACATTGACTTCTTCTAACGGAGGCGGTGTCTAGCGGATAGCTCATAGATAGGGCTTAAATATGAACGCGGTGGGGCGCGACCTGTTGAAAGGTCGTGCCCCACCGCGTTTTATTGCCCGTGTAGGCTGTTAGGTTTTAGGAGCCCCAGGTAATGAACTCGTCGGGGTCAGCCTTGTTGGCTTGAGTAGGAGTTGTAGGAGCCCAGTAGTGCCAGTCCCCATCGTGCCACTCCATCACAATATCGGCAGACCAGTACGTAGCCGACGGGGTCTTGAGTAGCAGTCGCACCGTTGCACGCTCCGGGGTGTAGGAGATGTAACGGTAACCGGAAATATGGAGAACCGGAGCGGTTTTGGTGTCCTTCATGCGGAGTTCGCGGAGTGCGTCGGCGCCGGGGCCAACAATAGTCGGCATGTAGTCCTTCGGGGACTCTACCATCTGAATATAAGCCCAGGTTGCGGCGTACAATCCGCCCTCAGCCGAGTGCTCAAAGCAGTTTTCAATCGACGATTTTGCCATCGGACCAGCGGTCTTTGAGACCGGTCCCATCCAACCTCCATCAGTGCTTACCCACGTGGTGTTCTTGGGCGCGGCGTCCAGTACTGCCTGGTCGTCTGAGGCGCCAGCACCGCAGGTTCCAGCCTCTACGGTAGAGGTGGACTTCGACTGAGCCGCGCCATTCGAGTTGCCTGCAGCGGAGTTCGACTGAGCTGCACCATTCGAGCCGCCCGCGGCGGAGGTATTGGAATTATCGCCGCCGCGCGGAATGAGCACGATGACCAGTACAACGAGGAGGGCTACGACAGCTGCTGCTAGTCCGAAAG
>NZ_CALJRY010000336.1 GCF_937976295.1 uncultured Rothia sp.
GTCGCTGGGCGTCGGTGGGGTGGGCGGGCAGGGCGGGTGCCTGTGCGGCAGCCGCTGCTGGCCCCTTATCCGATACGGAGCTCTTTTCCGTTGCGAGAGTAGTGTGCTGGTTTTCGCTCATAGTGTCTAGTGTGACAGGTTTATGCAGGCGTTTTTACGACACTATGTCACGGCGACTTTTACCTAAAGGTGGCTTTCTTAGCGGTGAGGGACACCTTAGTTCACACCTGTTAGACCCCTGCTTATGCCCTGCTTGCCGCCTATTTGCGCGGCGAATACGCAGGTGAAGCACCGAATGTGCCCCAGCATATTCCGGCGGGCCCTCCCCTCCCTGCGCTTTTGAATTGCCACCAACACCCCGGCAGATGCCCCGCCTCCTGTCCGCTATGTGGTACCCACTAAGCCATGTAGAGCCGTGAACTTAGGTTCTGTGAGCTTTACAGGGGCTTAGTCGGCGTGGTTATGATTAATCTCTAGTGAGTACTTATGCATTTGTGGCATCGCACCACACCGTTGATTTGACCACCGTCGCTGCGTTGAGCGCCGGTGCCTCCGGCGTACCCGATGTTCTGACGGACGATATGGCATGCCAGCTGGGTGTGAAGGGTGCAGTCGTTCTTGCCACCTGTAACCGTCTTGAAATGTATGTTCAGTTGCACGTATCCGCCCATGTCCACATGGTTCGTGAGCTGATTGTCGACTCTATTGCGCGCTCCTCCGGCCTGGATACGGAACTGGTCGATTCCAGCTTCGAGGTGTACGCCGATGAAGAGGGTGCACGCCACCTGCTGACGGTCGCCTCCGGCCTGGAATCTGCCGTGGTCGGCGAGCGTGAAATCGCCGGTCAGGTGCGCCGCGCTCTGGCCGCCGCGCAGGCGAAAGCACAAGAGGACGGCGTGACCCTTCCCGGTGAGCTGGTTCAGCTATTTGAGCATGCGGCGCATACGGCCCGTCAGGTGGGTCAGCATACGGCGCTTGGCGCTCAGGGCCGCTCCATCGTATCTGTTGCCCTCGATCTTGCGGATGAGGTTGCCGAGAAGGATTGGTCGACCCGCCGCGCCCTGATTTTTGGTACGGGTGCTTACGCGGGCGCGACCATTGCGGCTCTGCGCGAGCGCGGTTGCACCGATATTTGGGTCAATTCCCGTTCGGGCCGTGCCGCCGAGTTCGCGGCAAAGCGCGAGGTTTCTGCGGTGCCGGTGGACGGCATGGAGCAGGCTATGGCTTCTGCCGACGTCATTATTGGCTGCTCCGGTGGCTCCGATCCGCTGCTTCCCGAGCAGATTCCGGCAGGTCACCACACGATTCTCGACCTGGCGCTTTCGCGTGACTTTGACCCCTCGGTCGCTGACCTGCCGAACGTTGAGCTGATTACCCTCGAATCGGTGCGTCTTGCCGCACCCGAGGAGACCGAGGAGTCCGTGGCGACGGCTACGCGCATCGTGGAGTCTGAGCTGACGGCGTTCCTGTCTCGTCAGCGTTCCCGCACGATTGACTCCGCGATTGTTGCGTTGCGCTCACACACTATGGATGTGCTGGATTCTGAGCTGGAGAAGGTGCGTAGCCAGTTTGGTTGCGGGGCGGCGACGGAGCAGTTTGAGCTGGCGATGCGCCGCATGGTGAAGTCTCTGCTGCATACCCCGACGGTGCGCGCCAAGAAGCTTGCGGCGGATGGCCGCACGGAGGATTACGTGCAGGCGCTGGAGACTCTCTACGGTATTCAGGTGGAGGACTCTTAAGAGCTTCCGCTCCCCCGCATTTTCATGCATCCGGCGGCGAGATTTTTTATTAGCCCCCGGCGAAGTACCGCCCGTTCACGGTGCCGATGGGCCCATTCACGCTAGAGTAGATGCTAGATAAGACAGTTCCCATACCCGGCGCGCTTGGCGGCGCCGGACTATTCTGCGAGGAGACTCATGGAAATCAAGATTGGCGTTCGCCACATCGCCCGCGAAATCGTTGTTGAGACCAGCGAATCCAAGGACGTTATCACTGAGAAGGTCGCTAAGGCGATTGAGGACGGCTCCCTGCTGCAGATCACTGACGATAAGGGCAACACCACCCTGATCTCCGGCGCTCAGATTGGCTATGTCGAGCTGGGTTCCGACGCGAAGCGTCACGTTGGTTTCGGTATCGGCGCCTAATTACCTCGGCGACTAAATCCCCTTTAGCTTTAGCTCTCCCCCGCATCCGTCATGATGCGTAACCGCGCTGTATGCGCTGTGTGCGTGCGCTGTATGCGCCGTACGGTTACGCCGTGCCGAATGCGGGGGTTTGCGTTTTAAACCGCCTGTGCGAAAACCTCCCAATACCCGGTTTTGGGGCGGTATATCGCCCATCACGGGCGCACACCACAACCGGTCGGGGGTGCGCCGGAAGCAAATCCGGGTTAATATTGAGGGGTTAAGTGAATGACCGGTCGTACCCCTTTCAAGACCCCGAGGCTGCACCGCCTTCTCATCATGAATAACCATGAGCAGTAAGCATCTGTGCACGCGGCGTCTCGGCAAGAATTTCCCCTGCAAGAATTTCCCGAGTAAGAATTTCCCGCGGCCGGCTTTCGACGCCCGCCCGTCACCGCCTCCACCGTTGGGGCGCTGGCTGGTACACCCCGTTTCGGGGAGAAACACACCCCGAGCAGGGGTAGAAAGATACGGTCCAGTGACTGAAACGAACACGCAGGAAACCACTCAGACTGCAAAGTCCTTCGCCGACTTCGGCGTTCGCCAGGATATTAGCGACGCCCTCGCGGCGGTTGGCATTACCTCCCCCTTCCCCATCCAGGAGCTGACTCTTCCCGTGGCTCTGTCTGGCCAGGACATCATTGGTCAGGCGAAGACCGGTACCGGTAAGACCCTCGGCTTTGGTCTGCCCACCATTCAGCGTGTGGTCGGCCGCGACGATGAGGGTTGGGCTGATTTGGAGTACCCCGGCGCACCTCAGGCGCTGATTCTTGTTCCGACCCGTGAGCTTGCTATTCAGGTGGGTGAGGACCTGGCGATTGCTGCGAAGCTGCGCAACGCCCGCGTCGCCACCCTGTACGGTGGTGTGCCGATTGAGCCTCAGGCTGAGCTGCTGCGCCGCGGCCTGGAGGTTGTGGTGGGCACCCCCGGCCGCATTATTGACCTGTACCAGCAGGGCTTCCTGAACCTCAAGCAGGTCAAGATTGTGGTCCTCGATGAGGCTGACGAGATGCTGGATTTGGGTTTCCAGCCGTCGGTCGAGAAGATTCTCAGCTACCTGCCGGAGGACCGCCAGACCATGCTGTTCTCCGCAACCATGCCCGGCCCGGTCATTGCGATGGCACGCCAGTACATGACCAAGCCCATGCGCATTAGCGCCGCTGACCCCGAGGACGCCTCGAAGACTAAGGCGTCGATCCGCCAGGTCGTCTACCGTGCGCACCACCTGGACAAGGACGAGATGATTGGCCGCATTCTGCGCGCTACCGGCCGCGGCCGCACCGTCATCTTCACCAAGACCAAGCGTGACGCTGCCCGCGTGGCGGAGGAGCTGGTGAACCGTGGCTTCGCTGCCGCTCCCCTGCACGGTGACCTGAACCAGGTTGCGCGTGAGCAGGCGCTGAAGGCGTTCCGCACCGGCAAGGTCGACATTCTGGTCGCGACCGACGTGGCGGCTCGCGGTATTGACGTTGAAGACGTGACCCACGTGATTAACCACCGCGTGCCCGAGGATGAGAAGACCTACCTGCACCGTACCGGCCGTACCGGTCGCGCGGGCAATGAGGGTACCGCCGTGACCCTGGTTGACTGGGATGACCTGCCGCGCTGGAAGGTCATTAACGACGCCCTGGAGCTGGGTGTTCCCGAGCCGGTTGAGACCTACTCTTCCTCTGAGCACCTGTTCTACGACCTGAACATTCCGCTTGGCACCAAGGGCCGCCTACCGCGCGAGGAGCGTGTGGCTGAGGGCATGGGCGATGAGTTCTTTGAGAGCGCCCGTGAATCTCGTGATGGCCGCCCGGCTCGTTCTCGCGGTGGCCGCGATGGTGGCCGTTCTGGTGGTCGTGACGGTGAGAAGGGTTCGCGCCGTTCCCGCGGTTCCCGTGACGGTGATCGTTCTGGCAGCCGTTCCGGTGAGGGCCGCGGCGAGCGCCGTAGCCGCTCCGAGGGCCGCAAGCGTGCAGAGCGTTCCGACCGTTCCGAGCGTGCAGAGCGTAACGAGCAGAGCGCATCCGAGCGTACCGAGCATTCTTCTGGGCGTTCTTCTGAGCGTACTGAGCGTGCGCCTCGTCAGCGTCGCCGTACCCGCCGTGTTGAGGGTCAGCCGGTGGAGGGTGAGGGCCGCCGCCGCACCCGCCGCCGCTCTGAAGGCTCCCGTGCTGAGGGTTCCCGTGCTGAAGGTTCTCGCGCTGAGGGTTCTCGCGGTAAGGGCCGTGGCGCTGACCGTGCTGGTTCTGAAGGCTAGGGCCGGGGTTGGGTATTTCAGCATCCCAGGCGGCCGCTGAGTCGCACCCCGCGGATTCGGCTGTTTTCGATCCGCAGGGCCCGTCGCTGCTGGTGCAGGCAGATAACCTGGAGTATCTGCGTGAGCTGCCCGATGGTGCGTTCACCGTGATTTACATTGACCCGCCGTTCAATACGGGTAAGAAGCAGACGCGCCGCACTTTGAGCGCGGAGGCTTCTGAGAAGGGGGACCGCACCGGTTTTAAGGGCAAGAGCTATTCGAGCACCCTGCAGACTCTGGCGAGCTATAACGACTCGTTCGAGGATTATTGGGCGTTCCTAGCGCCGCGTATTGAGCAGGCGCATCGTCTGCTCGCGCAGGACGGCACCCTGTACCTGCACCTGGATTGGCGTGAGGTTCATTATGTGAAGATTATGTGCGACATGATTTTTGGTCGTGAGAACTTCATTAATGAGCTGATTTGGGCTTATGACTACGGTGCGAAGTCTACGCGCCGCTGGCCGACGAAGCACGACAATATTTTGGTGTACGCGAAGGATCACCGCAGCTATTACTTCAATACTGCGGAGGTTGATCGTGAACCGTATATGGCTCCCGGTTTGGTGACTGAGGAGAAGGCTTCTCGCGGTAAGCTCCCTACTGATGTGTGGTGGCATACTATTGTGTCGCCGACGGGTAAGGAGAAGACGGGGTATCCCACGCAGAAGCCTACGGGCCTGTTGCGTCGTATGATTGCGGCGAGTTCCCGCCCGGGTGATTGGGTATTGGATTTCTTCGCTGGTTCTGGTTCTACGGGGGCGGCGGCGGCTCAGTTGGGCCGTAAGTTCGTGTGTGTGGATCAGAATCCGCCGGCTATTGAGGTGATGGCTAAGCGCCTGAACGTGGATCCGCAGTCTTTTGAGGCGTACCGCGGTGTGCCGCGTGGGGCGAGTGTGCTGTTCACGCCGAAGCGTACGGTGGGTGTTCGTGGCGGTACGAGTCGTGATGCGTTGACGGCGGCGAGCCGTCATGCGCTGAAGGCTGTGTTGGATACGCTCACGGAGACTACGCAGCCGGTTGAGGGTGCGTCCTGCCGATTTGTGCGTCACCGTTCGATGGATGCGGTGGATAAGAAGATGCGTATTGATGGTCGTGATGAGTTGCGTCGTCAGCGTCAGCATCAGGCGCGGGCTAAGGCTCGTGCGGCGCGGGCGGCTGCTCAGCGGGATGCGGTTGCTGCGGGTGCGGTGTTGCAGCATCATGCCTCGCGTGAGAGCGTCTAGGCTGTCTTGTCTGCGCATTCGTGAGAGCACGCGTTAAGAGTGTGGGGCGGGTTCCTAATCAGGACCCCGCCCCATTCTTTTGTCTTACTCCTGGTCTTACTGCCGAGTTGCCAGCAGCTCGCGGATACGCGCCACCGTTACCGCATCCGTCGTGTTCTCACCCAGCAGGTTCGGCTTACCCGCACCGTGATAATCACTCGAACCCGTCACCAGTACCTCACGGCCCGCCGCGCGCTGACCCTCAATGAACTCCAGCAGGCGCGTACGGTCCTGAACCGAATTCTCGCGGTGATAC
>NZ_CALJRY010000337.1 GCF_937976295.1 uncultured Rothia sp.
ATCGTGAGAATACTGAAACTCGTTCATCGGGCATGCCTGTTTCTTCAGCGCGCCCTTCAACCGTGCGTGCTCTCTCTAATACCTTGGCAAACCTTGGCACTAGCTTTGACGCTGAGCCCGGTAATATTCGTGGCCTTGCTTCTGAATTTGCGGCTAAGTGTCAGTGGGGAACTATTGATGCTGAAAGTCTAATTGCCACCTTTGAGGAATGGAATAAGTCGAACGCCAACGATAAGACCTGGCTGGGTATTGTAGCGGATACCTTCAAGCAGGCTGGTGGTGAGGGCGAGATTAGCACCGTCTCGAATGAGACGTTGAGTAACGCGATTGCTGCAGCTGGAGTTAGCACCGAGCGCCACGATTTGGAAGTTCCGACTCCGGCAATTGTGGGTAAGTCTACGACCAGCGGTTATGTGAACGACCCCGTGAACGTTGCAACCGGTAACTTCATTGAAGAAGAGACCGACATGGCGTTCTCGGGTGCGGTTTCTGCTTGCTCTGTAACTCGTATGTACAACAGTGTGGCTGTTTTCGGTCAGCACGCTGTATCCGGTGTGTTCGGTGCTGGCTGGTCCTCGAATATTGAGAGCCGCGTGCAGCTGAACGCTGAGAATGCTGTCTGGACGATGGCTGACGGTCGTGAGGTGACCTTCGACCGAATGATTCGTGAGGACGGCACCCACGGCTACGCTCGTGCCCCGCGTGAAGCATGGTGGCTTGAAGAACTACCCCTCACCCAGCTGATGGGTGAAGAGGGCTCTGTTGCTGACCCCTCCCTGCGCTATATTTTGCACGCTACGGGCTACGATGCCTCGTCCCTGCTGCGTATCTCCGACAACTCTGGTACCCAGCACATTTTTAGCCTCACCGGTGTTTACCTGGGCATGAGCGCTGGAGCAGGTACTGCTGTCGCATACCTGCGCGATGAGGAGGGCCGCGTTAGCTCCATCGTGCATCAGCGCGGTGCACGTATCGACGTGGAGTACACCGAAGGTGGCCTTGTCGGCGCTATTCACTCTTCACGCGGTCAGTCTGTGCGTTACGAGTACGTCACCCTTGATGGTCGTACCCACCTGTGCGCTGTGCACGGTGACGCCGGTACCCGCCGTTATGAACATGACGCTGCCGGCCTGATTCACCGCGTGGTGGCTAGCACCGGCACCGTTGAGGTGACCAACTACTACGACCCTGCCGGCCGCATTACCGAGCAGGACACCGAATACGGTCGCCGTGTTCGCTACCGCTACCTGCCGAATGGCATTACTGACGTTTCGAACGAAGACGCCTCCTACACGAACCTGTGGATTAGTGACCAGTACGCACGCCTGACCGCCATTGTTGACGCGGAAGGCGGGCGTGCTAGCTATGCCTACGATGACTTCGGTAACCGTACGAGCGTGGTGGACCGCGATGGTTCCCGCACCACTCGCTACAGCGATGAGCGCGGCCGCATTATTCGTGAGGTCACCGATGAGGGCGCTGAAACCCTCTTCGCCTATGACGAGCATGACCGCGTAGTTTCTATGACGGTGAGTGCTATTGAGACGGACCCGCGCGCTCGCCGTGCTGCCCGTCTGGCTCGCCGTGCCCGTCTGGAGGCTGAGGCTCAGGGTCGCACCCTCGATGAGGCTACTTCAGGGCAGGAGTCTGCCCAGAGCCCCGCCGTAAGCCCGATGACTACGGTGACTTACGAGTACGCGAATGATTTTGAGCGTAACCCTTCTTCCATGACTGACGGCAACGGTCATGTGACCCGTTTTGAGTGGTCTGACGGCCTGCTGCAGCGCGTGGTGAGCCCTGAGGGTGTTACCGTCTCCCTTGAATATGACGAGTTCGGTCTGCTGACCGGCATTCGTAATGCTGAGCAGCAGCTGACCCGTTGTGAGTACTCTGCCGCGGGTCACCTGGTGAAGATTATTTCCGCCCTTGGGCTGGAAACTAAGTTCACCTATGATTCTGCCGGTCACATGGTGTGCCGTCAGAACCCGGATGGCTCCCGCTGGCGTTTTGAGTACGCTACTGGTGGTCGCCTGGTGGCATCAGTGGACCCTGCCGGTGCTCGCACCGAGTACGAGTACGGTCCGAGCGGTGACGTTGTTGCCGTGGTTGACCCGCTGGGTCGCCGCATGGAGCGCTCCTTTGATACAAACGGCAATATTGACCGCATTACCCTGCCCGGTGGTGCGCAGTTCAGCTACGCCTACGATGGCCTGATGCGCCTGGTGCGCACCATTGACCCCGCCGGTGGGGTGTGGACTCGCGAGTATGATGCCGCAAGCACTCTGACCGCGTTGATCGACCCGACCGGTGTAAGTGTACGTACTTCGGTCGATTCCTCACGCAAGACCATCACCACTAGTGATGGGGTTGACCGCGTGCGTATCTCGTGCGACCACCTGGGCCGCCCGGTGCGTACCGAGGTTCTCCCCGAGGATTCTGGTCCGCAGGTTAGTGCAGATGCTGACGACCCGACTGTCTCCACGATGGTTTATGACGGTGCGGGTAATCCCGTGCAGGTTCTGGACGCTGAGGGCGGTCTGAGCCGTTACGAGTACAACGGTTCGAACCAGATGGTGCGCATGGTTTCCCCCGCGGGTCGTGTGACCGAGTACAGCTACGATGTGTGCGGTCGACTGGCTGCAACCTATGAGGCTGCCGGCACTGCTGAGCAGGCTGTGACTCGCTACGAGTACGACGCTGATTCCCGTCTGATTCGCCAGGTGTACGGTGACGGCTCTGAGGCACGCGTTCGCTATGACGCGTGCGGTCGTGTGCTGTCTATTACCGGTTCTGGTGTGGCTTCTCCTGTGTTCTATACCTGGGATTCTTGTGGTCGTGTGAAGAGCATCCGCGATAACAAGTGGGGTACTCGTTCGTTCACCTATGATGCTGCTTCCCAGGTGGTTGCGGTGACTAATGGTGCCGGTGGCGTGACCCATTACCGTTATGATGAGGCGGGTAACGTTACCTCTGTGATGGACCCTGCCGGTCGCATTACCAGCTACGAGTATGACTTGATGGGTAATGTTCTGGCGGTCACTAATCCGCTGGGTGTGCGCACTACCTCTACCTATGACGCTGCCGGTCGTCTGCTGACCAGCACTGATGGTAATGGTGCTGTACATTCCTTCGGCTATGACCGTGACGGCGTTCCCTGTTCCCATTCGGTGAATGGTTCTTTGCTGTACCGTATGGAGCGTGATTCTGCGCGCCGTACGATGACGACTTATGACCATGCGGGCGTTGATGCGTTTGGTGCTCCCGTAGTGACCGTCGAGTCGTATGACCGTTTGGGGCGTCTAATCCGTCAGCGCCGTGAGTTTGGGGCTCAGATCCCGGAGTCGTTCCGTACCGCGTACATGGATGAGACTGGCGGCTATGAGCTGTCCTACGCTTACGATGCTGATGGTCTGCGCACTGAGTTTGTGCACCCTCTGGGTTCGAGCGCTTATGCGTATGATGCTGCTGGCCGTATGGTCAAGCAGACTGACGTTACCGCGTACCGCCTGGATGGAACCGCCGTTACCTCTGAGTCTCGTGTGGAGTCTTCCTTCGAGTACAACGCGGTAGATGCACTGGTGCGTGCGCAGGTGTCTGATCTGGCGGGTACCTGGGTTCGCGAGTTTGGTTACCGTGGCGCGCACATGATTTCTGTGACCGAGCAGCCCGCTGTGGCAGACTTGGCTGTGGCAGACTCTTCTGAGGCTCTGCGCACTGAGATTATTCGTGATGATTTGGGCCGTATTAGCGGCGTGGATTCGCCTGCTGGTCTGGTCATGTACACCTACACTGACGCCCAGATGCTTTCTTCTGCCGTTCGCGGTACCGAGACTCTGCGTTGGACCTATGATGCTGCTGGTGCGCTGGTGCGTGTTGAGTACTTTGATAGCGCCCAGCCGCAGAATGCTTGGGTGAAGGTGCTGGTCACTGATGAGGGTGCCCGCGTTCGCGCAGTGTGCGTCTATGGCGTGCAGGATGAGGCGAAGGTCGGCTCCCAGTTGGCTGAGTTTGCTTCTGTTGTTGAGGATGCTCAGGTGTGGCTGGGCCAGTGCCCGGAATCCGTGGAAGTTGAAGGCGTCACTTTGGTGCCGGTTTCGACGAGCGTGTTCTCCTATGACGGTAATGATTCGCGTCTTCTGCAGGTTTCTTCGGATGGTTCCGGCTCGTCGTTGACCTATGGTGCGGCTGGGTTTGTGAGCTCGGTGGCGTCGTGGGGTTCTGCTGAGGATTCGGCTGTGTCCTTCTCGCTGCTGTGTGCTTCTGCTGATGGTCGTGTGCTTGCTGCTGGTGGTGCGTCTGCTGGTGTGCCTGAGTTTGGTGTACCCTCAACCGATGCTCGCGTTAATGCGGGTTCTGCGGCTGGTTTTGATGCTTCGGTGATGCACCCGCTGGTGTGGGATGAGAACTCGTTCGTTCCGCGTGTGCTGGGTGTGGGCGGCTCGTCGTTGCCTTCTGTGGGTTCGTTGGTTCCTGGTGCTGGTTCTGGTGCTGGTTTGTTGGATCCGTATGGTTGGGCTTCTTTGGGTGTTGCTGCCCCTGTTGTGCCGTCTGCTCAGGGTGCTTCTGCTACTGGTGTGCCTGTGTTGCCGGATTCGCTGGTTGGTGTTTCTGCGGCTTCGGGCGTGGTGCTGGGCTCTACCGGTTTTGAGGTGTTGGGTGCCCGCGTGGTGGATTCGCGCGTGGCTCGTTTTACTGCGCCTGATCCTTTGGCTGCGCCTGTGGGTGCTGGTTGGGGTGCTGATCCGTTCTCGCTGGTGGGTGGTAACCCGGTTTCTTTGGTGGATCCGTGGGGTTTGTCGCCGGTGTCGGTGGAGGA
>NZ_CALJRY010000338.1 GCF_937976295.1 uncultured Rothia sp.
GCGGCGCTAACCTGTACACCCGCCTGATTCTGGGCACCTCCATTAAGGACATTACTGCTGGTTTCCGTGCGTACCGTCGTGAGGCTCTGCAGCGCCTGAACCTTGATGGCATTGACTCGAAGGGTTACGTGTTCCAGGTTGATTTGGCGTGGCGTTCCGAGCAGGCTGGCCTGAAGATCGTTGAGGTCCCGATTACCTTCGTTGAGCGTGAGATTGGCGCTTCGAAGATGGACGGCAACATTATCTTTGACTCCATGTCTAAGGTGACTCGCTGGGGTATGGCTAACCGTATTCAGAAGCTGAAGAAGGTTCTGGGCAAGTAAGCCTGCGTCTTCTTGCTGAGGCGCTTCTCGCACCTGATTTAAACGAAAGACCGGGGCGGATACATAACGTATCCGCCCCGGTCTTTCGTGCTTTCTGGAGTGCTCTTTCCTGGCTCACGTACCGACAAAGCCATCACCAAAACGAGAAGACCCGCTAAGAGCTTGAGTGGCTCTTAGCGGGTCTTCTACAGCGTTTCTACGGCATGTCTACGGTGCTTTTAGAGCGCGTAGTGCTTGCGGTAGTATTCCAGGCGGTCTTCCAGAGTCTTTTCCAGCTCTTCGATGCTGCGGCGTTCCATGAGCATGTCCCAGTGGGTACGTGCGGGCTTCTCTTCTTCGGCGTCTGCGGTGGAGTCGCCGTTGACGAGGTATGCTTCCTTACCGGACTTTGCGGTCCATACCGAGGGGATTTCTGCTTCTGCCGCGAAGGTCACGAAAACACGGTCACCGTCTGCGGTACGGTATTCGACGCGCTGGCGGGGCGCGGGCTGTACGTTCGATTCGGTTTCCATCGACTGGGAACCCAGGCGCATACCGCGCAGGCTACGATCGCTCATTTTTCCTCCAGTGTCGTCGGGTGCGCTCTTTGGCGCTTTAGGCATAACGTTGGGCGGGGGAGAGCTATTCCCTCGAACGTTTACAAAACATCCATTATATCGGTAATAGTCTCCACCCGCCCAGCGTGGTGGTGGTATTCGGCGTGATTTTTGGTGATTCACGCCTTTTTATGCGTTAGATTTCGCGTTTAGCCGTTGATGCCGTAGCTTCCGGGTGCCTGCGGTGCGCTCTTGGGTGCCTGCGCTGCGGGCTTCTTCGGTGCATCTGCCAGGTTGGAGGCGGGCAGGGTGCCGAATGCGTTGCCCAGGCCGCGCAGTGCATCGCCGAGTTCGGTCGGGATGAACCAGAGCTTGTTGGCGTCGCCTTCGGCGAGCTTGGGCAGGGTCTGCAGGTACTGGTAGGTGAGTAGCTGCTGGCTGGGGTTGGATTCGTGGATTGCTGCGAAGACCTTCTGCACGGCTTCTGCTTCACCGTTTGCGCGCAGGATTGCGGACTGTGCGTCACCTTCTGCACGAAGGATCTGTGCCTGCTTTTCACCCTCTGCACGCAGGATAGCTGCGCGGGATTCACCTTCTGCGGTCAGAATGTCGGACTGCTTCTGGCCTTCTGCGGTGAGGATTGCGGCGCGGCGGTCACGCTCTGCACGCATCTGCTTTTCCATGGAGTCCTGGATGGATGCCGGGGGCTGGATTTCCTTAATGTCCACACGGGAGACGCGCAGGCCCCAGCGTCCGGTGGTGGAGTCGAGTACGCCTCGCAGCTCCGCGTTGATCTGGTCGCGGGAGGTGAGGGTCTGCTCCAGGTTCAGGCCACCGACGACGTTACGCAGGGTTGCGCTGGTCAGCTCGTCCACAGCGCGAATGTAGTTGGTGATTTCGTAGGTTGCAGCCTTAGGGTCGGTGACCTGGAAGTACACGACGGTGTCGATGCCGACCACGAGGTTATCTTCGGTAATCACGGACTGCGAGGGGAATGAAACGACCTGTTCACGCAGGTCGATGAGGGGCAGCACGCGGTCAACTACGGGGATGACGATGTGCAGGCCGGGGTTGAGAACGGCGTGGAACTTGCCCAGTCGTTCAACGATGCCGGCTCGTCCCTGCGGGATGACGCGCACGGTCTTTGCGAGCATCGTCAGCGCGAAGAGGATGAGTAGGACCGTCAGAATAAGGCTGATAGGCATTGTTTCTCCTTATCGGTGAGTTATATGGTGTGTTCTAGGGTATCTGAACCTGCTTTTAGAGCCGGTATTCAGATGGGTCTTAGCGTGGTGGAATTAGCCGCGGGGGAGAGGCTCTACGATTGCGGTAGCACCCTCAATGGCTCGCACCCTCGCGTGTGATCCTGCGGCGAGCGTTCCGGAGGCGGTGCGCGCCGTCCAGGTGTCGCCAGCGAGTACCACCAAACCGGTTTCACTAGTCACATCTTGAGTGACGCGCACCTCAGCACCAATGAGTGCTTCAGCATTAGTGGCAGCACCGGTGGCTGATTTATTGAGCTTCTTCAGCAGCGGTGGGCGCAGGCCAAGAACCAGAATCAGGCAAATTACCACGAAAATAACGGTTCGAATCAGCATGTTATCAACGAAAGGTGATATTGCTGCGGTGACGCCTGCACTAATCGCCAGCATGAGAAAGAACATGTCGAGACTGAACATTTCTATGATGGCGAAAATGAGCGCGAGTGCAACCCAGAGCGTCCAGGGTGCCTCAAAGAGCCAATCCACGAGTTTTCTCCTTTGGTGTACATCAACCGGCGTGGTTGACGTTGAATCTGCACACGAGGCGACAGCACCTTCGTGATGCGGGGTATATCCATTATTTCAGGTGGATTGAGTAATGGCGACAGTTCTGGTGACTGAGTGAGGTTAATACATGAACTGTTAAGACTTTATTTAGATATGGGGAATCTTGGGTTCATTCTAAACCTCCCTAAAAAGCCGATAATATACATTATGTAAAGTAGACCTATTTTTCACTACCCCACCGACCCACCGGTGCTTTCTGCGCTCAGTCAGTACGGCTTAAACGACAAACACCCGAGATGAGCTCACACCATTCGATGCGCCCCATCTCGGGTGCCTATCATCAGCTACTAGGCTTCTTTATTCTGCGTGCTTGGAGCTGAACTCTACCCAGGCGTTGAGCACGCGCTCTGCTGCACCGGATGCAATAGATTCGCGAGCATCAGCCAAAGCCTGAGTGAAGCGGGTCTCAAAGCTCTCGCCGTTGGTCGGGCGGTACGCAACCAAACCAGCGGCAGCATTGATGAGCACAGCGTCGTGAATGGCGCGCAGCGGGCTCTTCGGGGACTCGCCCTCCCCCGCCAAAATTGCACGGAAAACGCCCGCGTTGTACTCGGCGTCGCCGCCACGCAACTGCTCGAGCGGTGCGTTCTGCAGACCGTACTCGGTCGGGTCAAAACGGTACTCGGTCAGTTCGCCGTCTACGGCCTCCCACAGGCGGCTCGTGGTGGCGATGGTCAGCTCATCCAGGCCGTCATCGCCGCGGAAAATCAGGGCGTGATCGCCGCGCTCAGCGAAGACGTGAGCCATCTTCTCAGCCATCACTGGGTTAGCAACGCCAATAGCCGAAGACTTCACGCGAGCCGGGTTCGTCATGGGACCCAGGTAGTTGAACGCGGTCGGAATGCCCAGCAGGCGGCGGGTCGGGCCCACGTGGCGCATTGCCGGGTGGAAAGTCATCGCAAACAGGAACGTGATGCCGGTCTCGCGAGCGCATTCGGCGACTGCGGGAATGGGCATGTCGAGGCGGATTCCGAGGGCTTCGAGGACGTCTGCGGAGCCTGATTTGGAGGTGGAGGCGCGGTTGCCGTGTTTGACGACGGTGGCGCCGGTGCCTGCGATGACGAGGGCTGCCATGGTGGAGATGTTGACGGTGTTTTGCTGGTCGCCGCCGGTACCGACGATGTCTACAGCGTGGGGGTCGATGTCGACGGTTTCGGCTTTGGCGATCATGCCGGCTGCGAGTGCGCCGAGTTCTTCGGGGGTTTCGCCTTTGGAGTGGAGGGCGGTGAGGAAGGATGCGAGGATGGGCTGTTCGGTTTGGCCGGTCATGATGTGGTCCATTGCCCAGGCGACTTCGGTGTCGCTGAGGTTCTGGTGCTTAACCAGTTGGTTGAGGATGTATTTCCAGGTGATTTCGTGCGTAGTCATGTGTTAAGTGTAAAACCCCCGCCGCGTATCTGCATGGTTGGGTGCAGTATGCGAGACGGGGGTTTGTGAGGCGCGTTGCGCTTTAGCGGCGCGTGGTGGGTGCCTTCGGTTTAGTGGAAGGAGTCACCGCATGCGCAGGAGCCTGCTGCGTTGGGGTTGTCGATGGAGAAGCCCTGCTTTTCGATGGTGTCTTCGAAGTCGATGGTGGAGCCATCGAGGTAGGGCGCGCTCATCTTGTCGACGATGACTTCTACGCCGTCAAAGTTGCGGACTGCGTCGCCGTCGAGGACGCGCTCGTCAAAGTAGAGCTGGTAGATGAGGCCGGAGCAGCCGCCGGGCTGGACGGCGATGCGCAGGCGCAGGTCGGTGCGGCCTTCCTGTTCGAGGAGGGTGCGGACCTTGGTCTGTGCTACTTCGGTGAGGTTGACGCCGTGGGTCGGCAGTTCGGTGATGGTTTCACTCATTGGTGTTGTCCTTTTGTTTGATTGGTTGCCCGTGTGCGCCGCGTGTGGGTGCGTTGGGTGTTTTAGCCTTCACGATACGCGCCCGGGTGTTTGATGTACAACCTAGGGTGTGCATAGTTCGCCGGGGGCGTGAGTGTTTGCGCGGGGGCTTGACATGTAATTCTGCTTCTAGGATACCGAAAAAGTGGGGGTTGGGGGTTGTGACCCTTCTCCCCCACTTTTCGCATCCATTTTTCTGCCCAGTGTTTTGCGGGCTGATTTGGTGAGCGCGTTCTGCGCCGCTATTTCTGATGAGCGCGTTTAGCGAGCGCCGAGTGCGCTGAGCAGTAGCGCCTCCGCGAGGATTGCGTTTTTGAAGTCCGGGATGTAGAGGGACTCGTTGGCGCTGTGTGCGCGGGTGTCGGGGTCTTCTACGCCGGTGACGAGGATTTGTGCCTGCGGGAAGACGTCTTTCAGGTCGGAGATGAACGGGATGGAGCCGCCCATGCCGGTCTGTACGGGTTCGAGGCCCCAGGCGGCGCGCATTGCGTCGAGGGCGGTTTGTGCGCCGTCTGCGTCGACTTCGGTGGCGAAGGGCATGCCGGAGTCGACGGCGGTGTAGTTCGCCTGGGCGCCGTGGGGTGCGTGTGCCTTGATGTGTTCGGCGAGTGCGCGGTGTGCGTTTTCGGGGTTGTCGCCGGGTGCTAGGCGGGTGCTGATGCGTGCGCGGGATACGACGGCGAGGGTGTTGGAGGAGGTTGCGATGGAGGGGATGTCCATGCCGATGACGGAGATTGCCGGCTGGGTCCACAGACGGGAGGCAACGCTACCGGTGCCTGCCAGGGGTACGGTGTCGAGGATGCCGGAGTCGTTGCGGAAGTCTGCTTCGGCGTATTCGAGTTCGGGTTCGGGTGCGCGGTGCAGGCCTTCGACGGCTACGGCGCCGGTGGCGTCGTGCAGGGTGGCGATGAGCTGCGCCATGAGGGTGTGGGCGTCGAGCATGGGGCCGCCGAACATGCCGGAGTGGATGGCGTGGCTGCCGACGCGTACTTCGATGTCGCCGGATGCGACGCCGCGCAGGCTGGTGGTCAGTGCGGGTACGCCGGCGCGCCAGTTGGCGGAGTCTGCGACCACAATGTAGTCGGCGGCTAGTTCTTCACGGTAGGTGTTGAGGAAGGAGACGAAGGAGGGCGAGCCTGCTTCTTCTTCGCCTTCGATGAAGAGTTTCACGCCGAGTTTGAAGTCTTCGCCGAGGGTCTCGTTGAGGGCTGCGAGCGCGGCGAGGTGTACGAGGATGCCTGCTTTGTCGTCTGCTGCGCCGCGGCCGTAGAGGCGGTCGCCCTTGCGGGTTGCGACGAAGGGGTCGGTGTCCCACAGGTCGAGGTTGCCGGCCGGCTGCACGTCGTGGTGGGCGTAGAGCAGGATGGTCGGGTAGCCTTCTGCGGCGGGGCGGGAGGCGATGACGGCGGGCATGCCCTGCTTTTCGGTGCCGTCTGCGGTGGTGTAGGTGGCGCGTTCGATGCGTACGTTGTTGAAGCCTGCCTTGGTTGCGAGCGCGGCGACTGCCTCGGCGCTGCGGTCTACCTGGGTGAGGTCGTGCGATTCCCAGGCGATGGAGGGAATGGCGACGAGCTCGGTGAGGGTCTGCAGGGTTGCTTCGAAGTTTTTGGTGACGGCGTCGCTGAGGGCGCTGTGGTGGGTGAATTCAGTAGTCATGTTTCTACCTTACCCCCACCTTGTCCCCGCTTTGGCCCTAACCGCCGGGTGGTTGGGTTCGTTTCAGTTGCTGGTGTGGGCTTGTGGGGGCGGGTTTGGTGTGTGCCGTTCGGGTATGATGGGAGGGTGTTTGGTCGTAAGAAAGAGAAGGCTGAAGCGGAAGCTGTTCAGCCGCAGGTTGTAGAGGAGCCTCAGGCTCCGGTTAATCCGAAGTTCACCCCGAAGAAGGGCCGTCCTACTCCTTCGCGTAAGGAGCAGCAGGCGGCTCGTCGTCAGCCTCTGGTTGTTAATGACCGTAAGGAGGCGAAGGCTCGTGAACGTGAGGCGATGGCTAAGGCTCGTGAGCGTCAGAATGATGCGTTGATGGGTGGCGATCAGCGTTACCTGCCCGCCGTGGACCGTGGTACGCAGCGCCGTTATATCCGTGATTATGTGGATGCGCGCCGTAACCTGGGCGATTTCATGCTGGCTATTCTGCTGGTTCTGCTCATTGGTGGCTGGATTGCTCAGGGTGTGTCTGGCGCGTCTAGCGTTGGCGCAATGATTTATTACGGTTCCGTGTACGCGATGTATGCGCTGATGATTCTGTGGGTTGTTGACTACTTCATTTTGTGGCGCGGCCTGAAGAAGAAGCTGATTGCGAAGTTCGGCGAGGTTCAGCGTGGTTCTGGCATGTATGCGTTTAACCGTGTGATGATGATTCGTCGTATGCGCCGCCCGGTTCCGATGGTGAAGTACGGCGAGTACCCGCACTAAGTCGTTAGTCCCTTTATGGGTGCTTGGGGAGAGGTCCTGAAGGTTCAGACCTCTCCCCTATTTTTATGTTCTTACGCGAGAAGCCACATGTGTTTCGAGAAGCTACTTCTTTGGTGGCTTTTCGAAACACATGTGGCTTCTGGATGTGTGTATTACTGCTAGACGCCGGTACGGTTAGCCGTCGATTTGGGAGTAGAGGATCTGCCATTTACCGTCGCGGTGTTCAAGGGCGAAGATGTAGATTTCTTCTTCCTTGTCGCTGCTCCAGGTTTCTTGGCGGCCGTCGGGTTCCACTTCGGTGTGTTTGTCCCATTCGTGGCTGGTTTTCAGGTAGTAGGTTTGGCGGTCGTCGCTCCAGGGTATGCCTTCGGGTTCGAAGTGTTCGATGCCGTCGATGACCCATCCGCCGCGCTGGTAGAGCGCTTCTATTTCGCGATAGATTTTGAGTTCTCCGTCGTTTGAGGTGGAGAGGAATTCGCGGGCTTTGCTGTAGTCGCCGGTTTGGACGCCGTAGTTGGCCCATTGGTTCCAGGCGTCCATGGTTTTGAGGATGCCTTCTGGGGTCTTGTCGCGGTAGCCGTTTTCGGGGGCGTTGGGTTTGGGGACGTTTTGGGCGGGGCCTTTGGCGTCTGCTTTGCGGTATTCGCCGCTACCGGCGTTGTTACCGGCGCTGCTGCTTGAGCTGCTGTTGGTGGCGGCCCTGCCGGAGGCGGTGGATCCGTCTCCTGCAGTTGTGATGTCGTGCGGTGCGCAGGCGGCGAGTAGGGTGCTGAGGCTGATGAGGGTGCCTCCGGTCAG
>NZ_CALJRY010000339.1 GCF_937976295.1 uncultured Rothia sp.
CCGCCGCCACATCATCACCTTGAGCCTGTGCACGGTTCTCTACATTGCAGCGGAGCTCTTCGTGTGGTGGATGTACTCCTTCGGTTTGGTGGGTCCGGGCGAACCGATGTAGCATCCAGCTACGGCTCTAACGGACTGCCCCGTTCTAATATGCGGTGCCGCTTTGGCTTGTGGCCCCGTGCATGCTGCACCGGTGCGAGGGAAACGAAAGCTCCCCTGATCTCGGTTAATCTGAGCTTCTGGGGAGCTTTGAGGTTATTTACCGGCGTGAGTGAATATAAACTTCACAATGGCAAGAATAATAATGGCGAGGGTGAGCCACACTGCGCTTCGGATGGTACGCCAGCAGATTGGTTCACCGCGGTAGTGAGCAATCGCAAAGTTAAGGCTAAAAATACGCCACACTACGGTTGCCAGACAGAGAGTAATTGTCAGATCAAAGATGATGTCATAGGTTTTGCCAGATGGCAGAAGCGCGGCCACAATCAGTAGTATTACGGGGTATACGGTGGTGCCAAGAATGGGGCTTGCGTTGCGTAGCGCATGCATAACAAATTCGCGAGGAGGCGTGCCGCCGTGCAGTACCCGGTACTCCTGTATTTCGTCAATGGTATGGGCAATATAGGTGGTCAGACCGGTACCCGTAATGTAGAGGATTGCGGTGCCGTTATAGATAGCGTTCGGGTCGAAGATGCTCAGCAGAGCCGCCAGCACCAAGAAATTACCGTAGGTGTACGCGGAGACGCGGTGGGCTACATCGTGTGCATTGAGTTCAGCGAATTTGCGTTGTGCTTTACGGAACAGAAGGGGCAATCGATAATCCTTTGGCGAGTGCGGGGATGAAAACTCAGACCCCTCGTGTGTGTGAAAAATAGGTTAGAGGAGCGATGACCACAGTCGGCAGAGGTTCTCCACCATCTTGATGCGGCGCGGACGCTCCGCCCACTGGGTGTACAGCAGCTCGGTGCAGACCTGCTCGTATTCGGCGCATACTTCATCGAGCATTGCGACCATGCCGCGGTCAATGATGAACGTTGACACTTCCATGTTCAGAGAGAAGGAACGCGGGTCCATATTGGACGAGCCAATGAACGCGATTTCGTCGTCGACCATCATGAACTTGGAGTGCAGCACGGTCGGGCTGGGATACTGCAGAATACGCACGCCCGCCTGCAGCAGCTGCTCGTAGTAGGAACGCTGCGCCATGTTCGGCAGGAACTGGTCGCCCTTCTCACACACAATCACGGTGGTTTCAATACCGGAGTATGCGGCGTTCGTGAGTGCCTGCAGCAGGGTCTCTTCGGGTACGAAGTAGGGCGAGCAGATGGTGATACGCCGCTCGGCATTGTAGATCAAATAGTTGATGAGGCGCAGGTTGTTTTCGGTTTCAAAACCGGGGCCGGAGGGAACAACCTGGGCGCGCATCCCATCCTCGTAGTAGGGGATGGTGGTGTTAATTTCTGCCAGGATCAGCTGGTTCGTTTCGGAATACCAGTCAGAGACGAAAACGGCGTTGAGCTCTTCAACAATCGGGCCGGTGCAGGAGAAGGTCAGGTCCTTCCACTCCAGACCCTTCTTGATGTTTTCGGGCATGTCGTAGGAGCGGTGAATAGCGTTCTGCGAACCGGAGAACGCGACGCGGCCGTCCACGACGAGGACCTTGCGGTGGTTACGCAGGTCGGGACGCTGCCACTTGAGCTTCCACGGTTTGAGGGGCAGCATGAGGCGCCACTGCATACCCGACTCGTTGAGCATTTTCACGAGCATCTTATAGGACGGGTATTTGCGGGAGCCGATGTGGTCGATGAGTACGCGCACCTGCACACCGCGTTTGTGGGCGGCGAAGAGGGCGTCCCAGAGGACTGCGCTCGCCTCGTCGTAGGCGGTGATGTAGAACTCGAAGTGCACGTATTCGGTGGCGCGGTCGACTTCTTCCGCCATGGCGACCATCGCCTCGTGGTTGTCGGTGTGGAGGGTGAACTGGTTGCCGCCGACCAGGGGGAGCGAGCCGAGGGTGTAGTTGAGCTGGCTGGCTACCTTGGCGGGGTAGGAGAGGTCGTCGGTGCGGGTGAGGAAGGGCTTGTTCTCGCTGGCTTCGCGGATCATGTCGTTCATGGCGTGTTGGCGTGCGCGGCGGTAGGCAGGTAGGCGCGAGGAGCCGAAGACGAGGAATACGATGAACCCTACGAAGGGGATGAAGAAGATTGCCATGAGCCAGCCCAGTGCAACCACGGGTTTGCGGTTGTAGGGGAGCCAGAAGAGGGCTGCGAGTCGGATGAGGATATCGGCGATGCCGAGTGCGAGGCGCAGCCAGTCGGGCAGGAAGTCGAGGTAGGTGGGGGCAAATAAGTTCACCTCTCTATTATGCCGGTGTTTCGTGTGGGGCTTTTTTGGGAGGGAGGGGAGTGGGTTTGTTGCTTCGTAGTGTGATGTGTCGGTATTGGTGCCGGTGGTGGGCGGGAGCTTAACTGGTTTTGCTGTGAGCCTTAACGCTAAAAATGCACTTGAGCATTGTGTGCAGTGGTGAAATAATTGCAGTCATGCAGAAAAAGGAACAGAGTCTTCGCGAACGCCGCCGCGAACAAACCTGGACGGCAATCCACGAAGCAGCCCTCAAACGCGTCCGCGAACACGGGATGCGCGGAACCACCGTTGAAGAAATCGCCCAGGAGGCGGGCGTCTCCCCGCGTACCTTCTTCAACTACTTCCCCTCCAAAGAGGACGCCGTTCTGGGTTTGCGCGAACCGGTGGTCAGCGAGGAAATCCTCGAAACAGACCGCGACCACGAGGATGACAATACGATCATTCGTGTCACCCACCTTCTCTGGGAGGTCTTTTTCCAGAGCTTCCACTACGCCAAGGGCAGGGACCCTCGAGCTCCCTATCAGGAGTTCCCCGAGTCCGCGAAACGAATAAAAATGCACTACATGAAGTGCGAGCAGGTGCTTACCGAGTACCTGAACACCATTGACTGGGTGGCTTTTGATGCTGCCGGTCGCCGCGGCCCCTTCCCGCGTCGAACCCCCGCTGACCCGCTGACCGATCACTTCCGGGAGCGGTCCCGCGCAAAGGTCTATCTTGCCTCCGCGGTGCTTCGCCAGCTGGAGTTCACCCGCAACATGGAGGACAAAGAGGATATCGCCCGTCATATCCGCCAGACGGTGAAGACCTTCCAGTTCCTGCTTTTTGAGCAGAACCGACCCGCAATCTAGCGGCGGTTCACTGCCGCAAACAACAAAGCCCGCCGGAACCGAATCGGGGCAACCGATCCAAAATCCGGCGGAGACTCACAACAGACACATATAGAACGTAACTAAGGATTAAACGATGAGCACAGAGGAGAAGAGCCTGCCTCAGCCGCCAGCCGGTGAGGTTAAGCAGGAAAGTAAAAACCGCATCCGCGCCATGTTCCTGGGCCTGGTCATTGTG
>NZ_CALJRY010000340.1 GCF_937976295.1 uncultured Rothia sp.
TGGTAGTGCCTAGTACCACCCGCAAAAATGTTATAAAATAGGTCTTATATTACATTCTAACAGATGGAGGGGTGATACCTCTTTATCGCCAAGAAAGGTAGCCTGAATCCATGACCCCAATTTTTACCTTCCTCATCACCAGCGCACCGGCGCTGCTGATCGTCATTATTCCTATGGTGATGACCTGGCGCATCGTCGTGCGCGCCAGCCGAAACCTGGACACCATCGACCGCACTATCCGCCTTGGTCGGTACATTCTGCCGCGCTGGGCTGCGTGGCACATCCCCGGCGCAATCTACTTGGTGCTGGCCGTCCTGAACCTGATCGCACTGCTCTTCATTGATCCGCGAATCGGGTCTCGGTATACCACTATGGGCACCGGTTGGGAAACGGCTTGGAGCCTCTATACATTGTTGATTGGTCTGCCGCTGATGGTGGTTTCATACGTCGCTATCCCCTGCTCCCTGTACATCTGGATTCGAGTGTGGCTGCTGGGCCGAAATGCGACCAAGCACAAGGAGCATGATGTCCGCGGCGCCCTGGCGCATCTGCGCAGCCAGGTTCGTCAAGCGGGAGAAGAACAGCGCCAAATCCGAGATAATGACCAGCGCTAACGGCAGCCCAAACCTTTCTGCCGTGTTTTTGTAGATGTGTTTATATGCCTTGATATTCCCTAGTGCCATTTGAGAGGTTGCACACCCCTGTAAAACCGCTATACTGGAGACAGATTTTAACCGCACATACAAAAGCCGCCACCGGAAGATGTCTTGCAGGACACCGGCAGCGGAACTCGAAAGCAAAGAAGGGTAAAAGAAAACCCCTAGCTCGGGATTGCAGTCCCAGGTGAGCTAGAGGTTTCTCAAAAGCAAAAAATGATTAACTCCATTGTACGTAGCCGTACCCATAAAAGCAACCCCAAACTTGAATGGGAAAGCATCGGCGCTCGCATCATGCAAACCGGCCTTGCCCGAATCAGTGAAGACAACGGCGAAACCTACCCCAAGGCCACCGAAGCGGTCACCCCCCAGACCCTGCCAGCAGCACCCACCGCCGCCCGCATCTACACCCAAACCCCCGACGGAGAATGGGTAACCCACTGCCTCGTCTTCGACCTGGACGCAAAGAAGCACCACAGCCCCGAAGACGTAGCCCACGACGCCCACAAGCTCACCGCCGCGCTCGCTGAAGCCGGCATCGAAACCATCACCGACACCTCCCCCTCTGGCGGCCGCCACATCTACGTGCCCTCCCACCAGCCCATCGCCGGGCACCTGGCCCAGGACATCGTGGATCGCCTCAAGGCACACCTGCAGCTGACCACCTGCGACATCACCCCCATGCGCGGCTACCGCTCCGGAATCATCCGCACCCCCGGCAGCCCCCACAA
The DNA here is from genome assembly GCF_937976295.1 of uncultured Rothia sp. Lineage (GTDB taxonomy): Bacteria > Actinomycetota > Actinomycetes > Actinomycetales > Micrococcaceae > Rothia. The sequence continues at coordinate 1,388 of NZ_CALJRY010000340.1, forward strand.
GCACGGAGGCCACCAAAGCCTCATCACCCCCCTCACTGACGCAGTACGCATCCTTGAGCACGGCAACCGCAACACCGACTTCGCAGCCTACGTGTCCACCCTGCCCGTGGCCATCAAGAGCAAGCGCATCGACCCTGCCATCTACGAACCCAACACCGACACCTCCCCCGCCGCCGCCCTCAGCTACGGCTGGAAGCGCTACGCAGCCACCGGCACCTTCCGCCACCTCAAGACCGCCAAAGGAACCCGCTACCCCTCAGCCTCTGAAGCACGCCTGGGATTCCTCGCATACCTACACCGCGCCGGCTACGACTACCCCACCATCCACCGAAACACCCACAACGGCACCTGGCCCGCGCTCGCAGACGCATACAGCAAGTACAGCCCCGAAGAGCGCGAGCGCCTCATGACTCGTGAATGGGCCCTGGCTGCTACTGAGCATGGCACTCGCCGTGCACGTACCCAGAAGGCTCCGGTGAACCCGGTCCACTACCTTCTGCGCGCCACGACTCCGATCTGGGCTGCGAAGAAGACCAATAGCCGCAAGCGTGACCGTCAGACCGCTATCCGCCAGTGGGCAACTCTCACTGATGTGCACGGCACCGAGCTCTACGGAGGCTCCGAGGCCGCCCTGTCGCTGCGCCTTGTCCTCAAAGCGCTCTCCGCGCAGGCATACCGTTCTGGCTCCACGGTCTTCACCTGCTCGTACCGTACCCTGCGCCTCTACACCGGACTGTCCCTGGGCACCATCCGCAATGTCATGACGCGCCTGCTCACCGAAGAGAACCCCCTGCTTGAGCTGGCCTACCACGGCGGCATGAACCGCCCGAATAGCTACCGACTGATCATCCCCCAGGCCCACGCACAGCTGGCTACGACCGCCTACATCAAGGGAATCATCAGCCCCCTCCCCATGGCCTTCTACGGCCTCGATAAGGCCGCCTGGTTCATCTTCCACACCTTCACCCGACGCAACAAGCGCACCCTGGCAGAGCTGATCCGCATCACTGGCATCAGCGCTCGCCGTGTGGCTCGTGTGGTGAAGATGCTGGTCAGTGAGAATTTTCTGGCGGAAACGATTAAGGGTGGCGTGAAGGCGTGGTGCGTGGATCAGTGGTGCGATTTGGAAGAGCTGGCGTTCTGGACTGATGGTTCAACGGCGTATGCGCAGCTGAATGCAGAGGTGACGGAGCAGCAGTCTCAGTGGAAGCAGAAGTGCCTTCGTTATTACCGCACTATGAAAGATTCCCTATATACTAAAGGGAGCACAGAACCCAATGTTTACCGTGGTTCGTCACTTAAATTGATTGTCTTCTCGCCCGTGCGCGGATTTGAACAGCAGAGTACAACGTACACGCCGCGGGGGATTACGAAAGGACCCCACCCATGTTCCGACGCACCCGGAAACCC
>NZ_CALJRY010000341.1 GCF_937976295.1 uncultured Rothia sp.
TCGGATGCAACCTCCCTGGCTCAGTTCCAGAACCTCGAGCAGCAGCTCAAGGCAGCGGGCATTAAGCTCGAGCAGGACAACCAGCCGCAGTCCCAGTTCAACTCCGTGATGGGCTCTAAGCAGTACGACTCCGCTTTCTCCGGTTGGGGCATTGGCGCTGACCCCGCCGACAGCGTTCAGTACTTCTACACCAGCGAAATCAACGAGGGTGTGGGCGACCCCGAACTGGATAAGTTCATTGCCTCCATTTACGAGAATGAATCCCACGATGAGCAGCTGAAGATGGCTGCTGAGGCTGAGAAGTGGCACATGGAGAAGGTTGCTATTTACTTCCCCTACGCTAACGGCCCCAGCTACGTAGCTGTGAAGGAGAAGCTGGCTAACTACGGTCCTTCCCTCTTCGCAACCAGCTACACCGACCCCAAGCGCTGGGTCAATGTGGGTTGGCAGAACTAAAACCACAGGTTAATTTTCTGGATTCCTATCGGTAGTTTCTGAATTTTCGGAGGCGCCGACATAGAGCTCCGGAAGGGTAAAGTCCCGCGGTATTCCGCCTCAGAGGCGGGGTACTGCGGGACTTTTCTGTGTTTTTGGCAGGGTGGTTCTGTATCGAGGTGGTTTCGGGAATTATCTGAAATATTTTCCCTGAAACGGTGAACTGGGTCATAGTGCGTGGGAAATGTGTGTATACTATTGCCAATGCAAAATGTGCGTGCTGTCACAAAGGTGTGCGGGTTGTGTTCCCCCGCGTACAGCAAAGCAGCATCACACCTAACTGAGGAAAACTAATGACCACTTTCACCCTCAACCGTCGTACCCTGCTCACCGGCACTGTCGCCCTGGGCACCGTTGGTCTGCTCGCAGCCTGCGGCGGTAACTCCTCCAAGAACGAGAGCAGTGCTCTCTCCGCTGGCGACGACCTGTCCAAGGCGGTCTCCTTCAACGAGCATGACCGCTCCGCCCTCAAGGACGGCGGCGAGCTGCGACTGAGTGCAGACGGCATCGGCCCGAACTTCAACATCCTCAACACCAACGGCTACACCGCAGGTAACCTGAACATTCAGGCTGCAATGAACTCCGCATTCACCGGCGGCTTCTACTCCGACTTCCGCGGCGAAGCGCACATGAACGAGGACTACGTCACCGAATACAAGGCGCAGACCGTTGACGGCGTGCAGACCGTCACCTTCAAGATCAACCCGAAGGCAGCCTTCAACGACGGCACCCCCATCGACGTGAACGCCGTCAAGAGCTACCAGACCATCTACACCGCCGCGGCATCCGGTTCGGACTACCAGATTACCCCTTCACCCATCTGGGAACAGGTCGCAAGTGTTGAATCTGTGGATGGCGACGACCGCCACGTGAAGATTACCATGTCCAAGCCCTGGTACCCCATCGAAGGTAGCTTCACCTCCTTCCTGCACCCGGCATTCGTCGACGTTGCATTCTTCAACGACGGCATGAACGGCAAGCCCCTGGACAAGTACTGGGCAGGTCCCTTCAAGGTCGGCGAATGGGATGCCTCCGGCAAGGTCCTCACCGTCGTTCGCAACGACAAGTGGTGGGGTACCAAGCCTATGCTCGAGCGCATCACCTGGCGTGAAATGACCTCCCAGGCAGAGCAGGCAGCCTTCAAGAACAACGAGATTGACTACGCCGACGCAAGCACTCTCAGCTCCTACAACGAGCTCTCCACCGTCGCCAACGTCGATATCCGCAAGGGTAGCGCGCTGGCCGTGGGCAACTACGAAATCAACCCCGAAAAGGTTCCCCTGCCCGTACGCCGCGCATTCGTCGCAGCCCTGAACCGCGAGCAGCTGTTCAAGCTGCGTTACGAGAAGCTCGGCTGGAAGGAACCCCTGCCCGGCTCCATGTGCATGCTGCCCGTGCAGGAAGGCTACCAGGACAACTACCCGACCAAGCTCGGCAAGGACGTCGCCACCAAGATTCTCGAAGATGCAGGCTACACCAAGAACGGCGACTACTACGAGAAGGACGGCGTGAAGGCTTCCTACTCGGTGACCACCTTCGGTACCGACCCGGTCGTCAGCTCCACCGCCCAGTTCCTCGTTCAGCAGATGAAGGAAATTGGCATTGAGCTGAGCATCGACAACCACGGTGCATCCGAAATGGCAAGCATCATCTCCGCGAAGAACTTCTCAATCAAGAGCGGCGGCTACGGCATCACCACCTCCCCGGTGGATGCAGCGAACTACTTCTACATCTCCGAGACCAACAACGGTCACGGTAAGGACCTGGACTCGCTGGCAGCAACCATGATGTCCACCGAAGACCCGAAGGAACAGCTCAAGATCATGAACGAGCTGGAGAAGCGCCACCTGGACGAGGTCGCAATCTACGTCCCGACCCACAACGGCCCCAACTTCAAGGCATGCCGTAAGACTCTGGCGAACTACGGCCCCATGCTCTTCGGCCTGCCCTACTACAACCCGAACGTATGGATCAACGTCGGTTGGGAAAAGTAAAAAACTAAACGCTGAGCACAGCTCCCACGCCCCATAAGGGGTAAAAGCGCTAAAGCGGCGTGTTACAAAAGGATTAAAACCTTCTGTAGCACGCCGCTTTTCCCTACCCTAGAGAGCAACGAGGATATACTTAAAAACAAATGTGGGCATTCTGCCCACCCCGGCAGAGACTGTCCTCCCGCCGGGTTGGAGTGCCGACTACGCACCGTTCGCGTACCGCCTCCACAACACTGCGAATACTCTAGGAGAAATTCCATGAAGAGCATGTCTGTCTCTCGCCGTACCCTCCTGACCGGCACCGTTGCCCT
>NZ_CALJRY010000342.1 GCF_937976295.1 uncultured Rothia sp.
GCTCTTCCGATCTGACCGAAAATCGCGTGATTCTGACAAAACACCCGGGGACAATTGCAGTTTTTCACAAAATTCTGCTCAGGAACGGGGTACAATTATCAGATCTCGCGAAATTCTGCTCAGGAACGGGGTACATTTATCAGATTTCACGAAAATCTGCTCAGGAACTGGGTACAATCATCAGAATTAGCGAAATTCTGCTCAGGAACGGGGGACAATCATCAGAATTCACGAAATTCTGCTCAGGAACGGAGGACAATCATCAGATTTTAAGATAAAAGAGAACTTTTACCGATGATTTTAATCAGAAAAGCGCATTATGCTGATGCGTGCCGTTGGAATCTATGCAAAACGAAGGCCCATTCTCCCCTATTATCAATGATTCCATGCACCGCAATAAGGACAGCGGCCTTTACGCCGCAGTGCATGACCACAATTTCCACAAATGAAAGAAAGTTCAGCATGATATTTATCGCCCTTGATTCTTTTATAGACGCCTAGTTGATACCGCGCAGGTCCAGGACGAGTTCGCTTTCGTCTGCCTCGTCACCGGTCACGACGACGGGAATACCCCAGTCCTGCTGGTAGAGGTGACATGCTGCGTGCTCGGGGATGTCACCGTCGGGAGTGCCGTCGCAGGCGGCGGCACGGGCAGTAATATGTAGAACTGCCTCGGTGATTTCGGGGTTGAGCACGAGGGTGCGGGTCAGTCCGGTGGAGGTGCCGGCGCCTTCCAGGATGAAGTTCTCGGGGGTGGATGAGATCTTCAGCTGGGTGGGGTCGCCCCAGCGGGTGTCGAGCTTCTGGCCGGTGGGCACGGTGAATCGTGAGGTGAATTCGAGGGTGCCGCCGGTGAGCTTGGTGGAGGGGCGTGCGGTGGTGATGGCGCCTTCGTCGACGTGCTGTGCCTTGGCGGGGATGGAGGCGCGTACGAGCTGGTGGGCGTTGGTTTCGACGATGATGAGGCGCGGTTCTTCACCGGGTACTTCCTCGACGAGCAGGTCGGAGGGTTCGTCGAGGCCGCGTTCTAGGGTGCCGAGGGTGCCGGTTGCGGGGTCCCAGCGGCGGATGGCGCCGTTGTAGGTGTCGGCGACTGCGATGGATCCGTCGGGCAGTTCGGTCAGGCCGAGGGGGTGCTGCATGCGGGCGGTGTCGGAGTCGCCGTCGACGAAGCCGAAGTCGAACAGGCCCTTGCCGACGGCGGAGGTGACCTGTACGCCGTCTTCGGTGAAGGTGACGTGGCGCAGGCCGCTGGTTTCGGAGCATGCGACCCAGAGGCTGCCGTCGCGTGCTTCGATGATGCCGGAGGGCTGGGCGAACCATGCGTCGGCGGCGGGGCCGTCGGCGAGGCCTTCGACGCCGGAGCCTGCGAAGATGCTGACGGTGCCGTTGGTGGGTTCGTAGCCGAAGAGCTGGTGGGTGCCTGCCATGGCGATGATGAACTGGCCGGCTTCGCGGGAGTAGACGGCGTCCCAGGGTGAGGAGAGCGCGATTTCGGTGGCGGGTACGCCGGCGGGGATGTGGTTGGGGTCGCCGGTGATGGCGTTGTCGCCGTCGATGACGCGCTGCACGCCGTTGCCTGCGAGGGTGCGTACTTCGCCGGTGCGCAGGTTGAGGGAGCGCAGGCGGTGGTTGACGGTGTCGGCGACGAGCACGTCGTAGCCGAGCTGCTCGCGCAGGTTCTCGGGTACGAGGGCGAGGCCGGCGGGTTCGTTGAAGCGTGCTTCGGTGCCGGTGCCGTCGACGTGGCCTTTGACGGGGTGGTTGATGGGGTCATCGCCGCCGCCGTAGGTGTTGATGACGGTGTTGAGGTCGGCGGCTACCTGCAGGATGCGGTGGCGTGCGCTGTCTGCGACGAGGTAGGTGCGCTCGCGGTTGCCGAAGAGGTTTGCGGGGCCGAATTCGGCGGGCAGTTCGATGGCTTTGCCGGGGAAGGCGTAAGTGCCTGCTGTCTTGGGGCGGGGCACGTAGGGGCCATCGCCGCGGTGCAGGGTGCCCTTCGCTTCGTGTTCTGCGACGAGTTCGCGTACGAGGGAGGTGAGGCCCTGTACGTGGCCTTCGCCGGAGAGGTGGGCGACGATGTAGCCTTCGGGGTCGACGACGACGAGGGTGGGCCATGCGCGGGCGGTGTAGGCCTGCCAGGTGGTCAGGTCGGGGTCGTCGAGTACGGGGTGGGTGATGTGGTAGCGGTCGACGGCTGCGGCGAGCGCTACGGGGTCTGCTTCGTGTTCGAATTTGGGGCTGTGCACGCCGACGGTGACGAGTACGTCGGAGAATTCTTCTTCGAGGGGGCGTAGTTCGTCGAGGACGTGCAGGCAGTTGATGCAGCAGAGGGTCCAGAAGTCGAGAATAACGATTTTGCCGCGAAGATCCTGCAGGGTGAGGTTTTTGTCGCCGGTGTTGAGCCAGGCTCGGCCTTCGAGTTCGCTTGCGCGCACGCGTACGCTGCGGGTGGTGTTCTCGCTCATGGTTTTCTCTCCTGTTGGGTGCGCCGTGTGTGGGCGCGTTGGTTTGCTGTCCCCATTATGCCAGCGTGGTGGGGGTGGTTCGCTGGGAGTTGAGCTTTGTGACTTGGGGGCTTAACGACCTGTCATATTCCGTCACATTCCACCCTGGTAAGAGCTATCGGGAGCTACCGGGTCCCCCTTCCCCGACCTGAAAGGACGCCGGCAGATATAAATCGGTCCGTGCGCATCGGAAACGGATGCGCACGGACCGAGGTGCCGCGATATGTGAGGCTTCTTATGGATTTTAGTTCGTGACCGAGCTGATCTTCGTCGGCTTCACAGGTTCCTTGGGGACGCCCACGCCGCCTTCCACGGGGGCGGGAAGCTTGGGGGTTTCCAGGGTGTTAATGAGGTCCTTGGGCACGTCGCCCTGGTGGTAGGAAATATAGACGGTACCGCTCCCCTTGACCGCGATGCGTTCGCCGTCAGGCTTAATCCTGATCCAGGAACCGTCGGGGTTCACTAGCTCCGCCTCGCCGTTGGCCCTTGCACGGCTCCAGCTACCGTCATTCTTGATGCGGATGACGTACTCGTTGTCTTTCCCCGCAACCAAAGTGACCTTGCTACTTTCTGAGGTGTAGGTCTTACCATCGGCATTTTCGCCCTTCACGACGCTGGAGGCCCTCTCAGCGGCGGCGACTGAACGGGCGTACGTTTTGTAGAGATCCATGGCGGCCTTCCGCGACTCGGCAGCCCCGTCCTCCTCCGTTGAGTCGCTGCTAGCGGTCTCCCGGGCAGAGGCGCTCGAAGAGGGCTTAGAAGAGCTCTCGCTACTTGCGGAGGGGGATTCGCTGGCAGATTGTGAGTCCTCTGCGGAGGGCGAGGCAGAGGCGCTTGCCGATGCGGAATCACGGGAGGCAACGGGGGCCTTCACAGCGGGGGCGCAGGCGGCCAGGCCGAGCAGGCTTGCCAGGCTTAGAGACAACACAGCAATAGACTTCTTCACGGAGACATTCTCTTTCCGTCAAGCGTCGTAACCCGGTCACGACGCCGTGTATGGGTGTAGCTGACGTGCCTTGTCTGGGGCACGGCACCATCCTAGCATCGTTCCCTGGGAAAAGTCTGGGCTCCGGCGGCGCCTCTCCGAACCCGAAATGCCGGGGCAAAATACCGAAGACCGAGAGCACGCGTACGAGAACGCCCCGCACGCATCCAGGGGGATACGTGCGGGGCGAACGGGTCTAGTCAGTCACCGGTTATGGCGATGGGCGTTACTAGTTCGTTGCCACGCTGCTCGGCGTGACGGGGGTCTTCGGGGTGGGGAGATCTCCCGCCGGAGCCGGGGTCTTGGGCACATCCAGGGACTGGTAGTCGCTCGAAGTTTCCCAGGTCTTAATATTCACGATGGAAGTTGCACCGTTCTCATCAACATGAACCACTTCACCGTTGGGCTTGATGAGGCCCCAGGAGCCCTTCGCGTCCACAGTGACGACCTCGCCCTCGGGGGTCACGCGCAGCCAGCTACCGTCGTCCTTAATGGCGATGTAGTTACCGTTCTTAGCCTCGACAATAGCGATGCTTCCGTCAGAGGCGGTGTACACGTTGCCTTCGGTGTTCGTAGTCTTCTTGGCGCTCGGGTCCTTCTTCGCCTCTTCGACAGCTTCCTTGTAGGTCTCGTAGACCTTCGGGCCGTAGCTGCTATCGCTGGCGCCATTGGGCAGAGCGGGGTTAGCCGACGAACCGCTCGCCTGGGTCTCTGATCCCTTGGCGGAGGAGCTCGAGCTACCTGCGGTTGCGGAAGCGGTAGCCGATGCGCTCGCCGAGGCAGACGCGCTGGAGGAGGCACTCGAGCTACCTGCGGTTGCAGAAGCAGATGCGCTTGCCGATGCGGAGGAGTTAGAGTTGGTGCCGGAGTTGCCGCCGCAGGCTGCAAGGCCGAGGGCTGTAGCGAGGCTCAGGGACAGAACAGCAATAGACTTCTTCACTGTGTTCTCTTTTCTGGTAGATCCCCGTGCTATGCCGGGGAGACCTATAGTGTGGTTGTTCGTTGAGTGAGCGCTAGAATCTGAGCGCCTCCCTAATCCTAACAGCAGTTATGCGAAGCTTCCTATTTTCTGTAGAAGTTGAGCGTAGCTTGAAGACACAAAAGCGCCCCGCATGCATCACGGTCGGATGCGCGCGGGGCGTCTTCATACGTCACGGATTGTCACGCTCTCGGAGCGTCACTAGCCGTTGTTAGCTCTTACCAGCTTACTTGGGCTGTGCGGGCTTGACGGGGTTGACCTTAGCCTGTGCGGGCTTTGCGGGAACCTTCGGAGCCTTCAGGTCACCCTTCTCGCCGCCAACGATGGAGGTTACTTCACCGGATGCGTCCACGGTTGCCTGCAGGCCGCTGTTAGCCTGGATGCTCCAGGAGCCGTCAGCCTTGACTGCGACCTGGCCGTTTGCGTCCTGGCGGCTCCAGGAGCCGTCAGCCTGTACAGCTACCTGGCCCTCGTCGCCCTGAATGGACCAGCCGCCGTCCTCAGAGACAACAACGTCGCCCTCTACGGTTGCGGAGGAGGAGTTACCCTCGGAGTCCTTGGACTCAGCCTTGGTGCCCTTTTCGTCGGAATCTACCTTGGAGGAGTTGCCCTCAGAATCCTTAGCGTTCACGGAAGCCTTGCCGTCTGCGCCGGCCTTCACGTCTGCGGAGTTGCCCTCGCCGTCGTTAGCCTTGACGGTGACGTTGCCGTCCTTGTCAACCTTCACGTCTGCAGTAGCGGAAGCGGAAGCTGCAGAGGTGGTTGCCGCAGAGGATGCCTTAGCCGATGCGCTTGCGGACGCAGTTGCCGAAGCGGATGCGGATGCAGTCGCGGTGTTGTTGGTGGTGGAAGAGGACTGGGAGCCGCATGCGCTCAAGCCCAGTGCGCCTGCGAAAGCGATGGACAGAACCGCGGTGGTCTTCTTCATTGCGGGGGCGATAGCCATTATTTCTCCTTGTGGTTGTTAGTATGGTGCGGCTAGTTGGCGACGTATTCGCGTCGTGCGCAGAATCCTTGTGGGATTCCATAACGATTATCGGTGTAACCAACCGCGTTAATTCTATCGAGTTTGGGTGTGATTATCCGGGCGTGTGGGCGTTTATCCGCATTCTAGTGGGTGGGATAGCCTACGTTTTCACCCGGCTTATCAGCCAGCTTCCTAGCGGCGGGGAGTGACGGGCTTGACGGGTACGGCAGGTACCTGGAAGTCGCCATGACCGGTCCGCTCCCAGGAGCCATCAGCCTTCACTTCGACAACACCGGAGGTTCCGACGAGCTCCCAGGAGCCGTCTGCATTCACCTCTACGTTGCCGCTGGGACCGACGCGTTCCCAAGAGCCGTCAGCTTCCACATCAACGATGTCACCATTGGGGGTGTGGTAGGACCAGCCGCCGTCAGCATCGAGCTGAATCACGGTGTAGCCGTTGGCGGCGCTGACGGTGACGCTACCGGAGGTGCCGTTCGAGTTGTTCTTGGAGCCGGCGCTCTCCCCTGCCTTCTCGTCGACCTTTGCGGAGGATCCGGAGTTGTTGGATGCCGAGCCGTTAGCTGCCGAGCCGCCGTTGACGGTTGCGTTGCCGCTAGCGTCTGCGGTGACGCCGGTACCGTTTGCACCGTTGACGGTCACGCCGTCTTCGGTGACGGTGACGGTGCCCTGGGAGCTGCTTGCGGTGGCGCTCGGGGAGGC
>NZ_CALJRY010000343.1 GCF_937976295.1 uncultured Rothia sp.
GGCGGCGCCCAGGGTGCCGCAGTGGTCAAGGACCTTGCCACCTACATTTCTCGTGCCCTGGCGGTGAACCCGGACGCCGCTATCCGCCTGACCGCGCGCGGCCGCGTGGTGGCGGTATTCGCCTGCTCCCTGGAGCCGGAGGACGCTTCCTCGAGCACCCCGGTCATCATGGGTCTGCGTGCCCTGCACCTGCTGGCTGACTCCACCCTGGACATGACCGTACAGGCGCAGGCGCTGCTGGACCGCCTGGCGCGTCTGCAGAAGCAGGCAGAAGAGCAGATCAACGAAGAGAACCCGCAGCTGGTGCTGTTCATGCCGCCGGTGACCGTCAACGCTAGCTGGGCTGGTAAGTCGGCCCCGCTCAGTGGCTGGTATGAGGTTGGCACCGTCCCGGTTGAAGAGTTCCACCGCGCCACCGCAGAGGGCCTGGAGGCGGTAGAACGCGCCCTGCCCGAGAACCCCGGCGCCGCGGTGCTGTCCACGGTGCGCTCGCGTATCTGGTCCTCCGATATGGTGCTGGAGTACCTGCCTGAATTTGATACCGTGCTCGTGCCGACCGGTGCGGCGTTTGCCCTGCGCGTTTTCGGTTTCATTCCGGAAGGCTTCACGGGAGATTTGCCTCTGTTCGCTGCGCATGTAGGGTCGGATGAGTGGCTGCGCATTGTGGCGCCCGCCGGTATGGTGCTGGTGCGCCGCGGTTCCGGTTCGCTGCTCTAAACCGCTCCTCGGGACATTTCTTGACTTGTACGCTGGTGGTGTGGGCTCTTAGCCTGCGCCACCAGCCATTTTTCTATGCTGCGTGACATCAACGGGGCAATTGTAATAATGACACTCGATAGGGCATTACTTTACGAAAATAGGGTATTCTAGAAAAACTACGCCCTTTCACCGGGCGTCTTTGACACACCGATTTACCAGCCACACCGCACGGGAACTCTTCCGCCGCGCCCTCACCAGGCGCATCCTTCCCGTACGGATCGAAAGTGAGACCTAAATGGATCTGATTGCAGTCGACATCGACGGTACCCTTGCCAGCAACCGAGACCAGATGGACAAGTACCTGACCGGTTTCTTCGCCAGCAACCGCCGATTCTTCAAGGCCATCCGCAATGCCACGGTCAACATTGAAGTTGCCGACCAAGTTCGCGAAATTGCGGCAGAAACCGGCGCAGAGGTCGTAGTAATTACCGGCCGCGACGGCACCTACATGAAGGAACTGAACCAGTTCATCGCCCGTGCAGGTCTGGAACCCAAGCACGTATTCGCTAAGCCCGGCAATGATGGTTCCAACAGCCCCGCATGGAAGGACTCCATCATTGAGTCCCTGATTGCTGACGGCAACCGCATTATCCACGCTTTTGAAGACACCGACCACGAGGTGTACCTGCGCCGCGGCATCCCCGTCACCTGGATTGCCCCGATTCGTGACTACATTGGCGAATGGCACTACGAGTCGATCGACATTGACCCCGTCGCCTGGGCTGCTGAGCAGCGTGAGAAGGAAGCCGCGCGTGAGCGCCAGAAGCGTCGCCTTGCGGAGGGCGTGCTCGCACACCAGAAGGCTGAGGCGAAGGAACGCAAGGCGAACGTAGCGGCATAAACCCCGCACACTAACTTGAGAGCTGCGGTGGGTAACCCACTCAAACGAATGAGGCGCCGGAAGGATTGAATCCTTCCGGCGCCTCATTTTTTGACACTATATGCGTTTACGTAGCTGATTTAGTGATACCGAGCAGCTCACGCAGTGCCGAGTAGCTCACGCAGACGAGCCTCGAACGGTGCCGCCAGCTTGTACTGCGCCTCATCCTTCAGATGTACGCCATCAGCCATGTCACCCTCAGACAGGTAAATGGTCTGCCAATCCGCGGTGTCCATGAACAGCACACCGGTCTCGCGGGCACCCTGCCGCGCAACCTCGTTCGCCACGTGACGCTTATGCGCCAGCTGCTTATCCGTCGCAGCCTCCTCGCTCATCGACACCACGCCGCCGAACACAATCTTTGACGACGGGTACATGCGTCGCAGCTGCTCAATGACCTGAGTCTGGTGCGCGTTCACGTGCTCACGAGCCTTCGTCTCATCCTCGTGAATGTAAATGTCGTTACCGGAGGCGTCCAGGTAAATCACGCCGGGGTTACCGCTCGGCAGAGCCCAACGGCCACCCATCACACCCTGATAGTAGGAGGGGCACACGCCCTCGCGGGCGGTCACAAAACCCACGCCGCCGCAACGGAACAGGTACGGAACGAAACCAGCCTGCTTCAGGCCCAAACCAACCCAGGAGGTTGCGGTCACCTGCGAGTCGCCAATCACCAGGGCGTCCTTAGCACCCAGGACGTTCGCGTTACGCGGCAGACCGTTCGCCTTATCCCAGTAGAGTTCAGCCTTCTCAAACTTGGTGTATAGAACGCCGTTCTCGGAACGCCAGCTCACCGGCAGACCCTCCCAGTCGGCAAAGTCGCTGTACTGGCGCTGCTTCCACCAGTGCTCGTAGACGCCGGATTCCACCGCGACCGCGCCGTACTTGGGAGTGTACATGACCACGCCACTCTTGAACTGCTGAACCAGCATGTCGGCGGCATCAGCGGTGGTGGAGAACGGCGTCTGAATCTCACCGGTTGCCTGCGCGCCCTCCTTACCGAAGGCGTTCTGCGCGGTGCGTTCAATCTTCTGCGCCGGGGTAGTCGGTTCCGGAGTCGGCTCGGGGGAGGGGGACTCGCTGGGGCTTTCTAGCGCCGACTGGGTAGGCTCGGCGCTCTCAGCAGCAGTAGCGGCGGTGCTACCGGGCGCGTTGAAGCCTCCTGCGGAGTACACGCCAAAGGAACCGGCGGCAACCACAGCAAGGACTGCGCCGGTCAGAGAAACTTTCGCGATAGGAGACTTGATAGAAGGCATGCACAACAGTATACGGTAGGCGCAACCCCAAGTAGAGAGCTTTTGAAGGATATTCAAACGAAAATGACAAAAAATATGCACCGCAGTGACAAGATTTTGAACCCCTGATGCAAAACGTCCCCTCCCACCCCAGAACGGGGCAGAAGGGGACGAATAAAACTTACCAGAGCAGGCGGTGAACCCGCCTCAGCTCATAAGCGTGGTTAGACGTCAGCAGCCTGAACCTTCAGTGCACGAGCCACGCCGTCGCGTGCCTCCGCAATCTGACGGTACAGAGCCGCAGCATCCTCAGGCAGGGAAGCCAGGTAGGCCTCGGTACGCTCCAGCAGCTCAGCAGTCGGCTCGCTCGGGTACATGCCACCAATAATCTGCATGGAAATCTCGTGCGAACGCGAACGCCAAATGCCCTCAATCTGCTCGAAGTACGGCTCATCGTACTGGGCAATCAGCTCGGGCTTGCCGGACTTGAAACCGGAAATAGCGTAACGCTGAATCATGTTCGACAGCTCGCCGGTCACCATGATCTTGTTCCAGTACTCAGCCTTAGCCTCCGCAGTCGGAATCGACGCGTACGCCTGAACGGCATACTGCTGACCGTTCGCGGTGTTGTCGTTCTCCAGCTCCGCAGCGATCTGCTCGGCGGAGAAACGGCCACCGGTAGCCAGGCGGCACACCAGGTTCCAACGCAGGTCAGCATCAATCTCCAGGCCCTCAAGGGTCAGCTCACCCTCGAAGAGGCGCTGCACGTTGTCGTACTGCTCCTCGGTGCGGGTCTGGTCAATGAACGCCTGCAGCAGCTGCAGCTGAGCATCCGAATCGGGCTCTGCAACGCATGCCAGCTCCCAGAGACGGTCAGCGGCACGGTGGCGAGTCTCCTCGCGAGCCTCGGGAGCCACGAAGGAGTGCAGGGTAGCGGACAGGTTGTTAATCTGGGTGCGCAGAGCGGTGGAGTTGGTCTCCTTGCCGATGTTGTTCAGCACCAGGTCAACGTACTTACGTGCCGGCATCTGAGCGTCACGCACGGTATCCCAGAGCGAACCCCACACCACGCCGCGAGCCACGGACGAATCAATATCGCCCAGGTGCTTGATAGCGGTCTCAATGGAACGCTCATCCAGGCGAATCTTTGCGTACGCCAGGTCCTCATCGTTCAGCAGCAGCAGGTCGGGGCGCTTCTTACCGAGAGCCTCCTCAACCACGGTCAGCTCGCCGTCAATGTCCAGCTCGATGCGGTCGGTGCGGGTCAGCTTGCCGTCCACCAGGTTGTAGAAACCAATCACCGCACGGTGCGGGCGCAGAGTCTCGAAGCCCTCAGCGTAGGACTGGCGAATACCCAGCGACGAAATGTTGCCAGCCTCGTCGTTCTCAACCTCAACAGCCAGAGTGTTCACGCCAGCAGTCTCAAGCCACTTAGCGCTCCACGCACGCACGTCACGGCCGGAGGTGCGCTCCAGCTCAACCAGCAGGTCGTCCAGGACGGTGTTGCCCCAGCTGTGCTTATCGAAGTACACCTTCAGCGCAGCCATGAAGTTCTCCTGGCCAACCCACGCCACCATCTGACGCAGCACCGAAGCGCCCTTCGCATAGGTGATGCCGTCGAAGTTCACCTGAACATCGGCAAGGTCACGGATCTCAGCCACAATCGGGTGAGTCGAAGACAGCTGATCCTGACGGTACGCCCAGGTCTTCTCCGAAGCGGCGAAGGTAGCCCACGCCTCCTTGGCGTAGCGGGTGTTCTCCGCAGCAGCCAGAGTCGACATGAACTCAGCGAAGGACTCGTTCAGCCACAGGTCGTTCCACCACTTCATGGTGACCAGGTCGCCGAACCACATGTGAGCCAGCTCGTGCAGAACGGTGATAGCGCGGCGCTCACGCAGAGCCTCCGCAACCTTGGAACGGAAGACGTAAGTCTCCAGGTAGGTCACGCAGCCCGCGTTCTCCATCGCACCGGCGTTGAACTCGGGCACGAACAGCTGATCGTACTTCTCGAACGGGTACGGGGTCTTGAACTGCTCCTCGTAGAACTCGAAGCCCTGACGGGTCAGCTCAAACATGTCCTCAGCATCCACGAACGGCATGAGGGACTTACGGGCGTACACACCCAGCGGAATCACGCGACCCTCAGAGTTGGTCAGCTCGCTGGTGACCTTCTCGTAGGGGCCAGCCACAATCGCGGTAATGTACGAAGACATGCGCGGGGTCGGCTTGAAGAACCAAGTCTTCGCGCGGCCGCAACCGCATTCCTTGTCCTCAATCTTCACCTCGGGCTGGTTCGACACAACCACCCAGTGCGAGGGCACGCGCACGATGAACTCAAACTCAGCCTTCAGATCGGGCTGCTCGAAGACCGGGAACACGCGGCGGGAATCCGGCACCTCAAACTGAGAGTACAGGTACACTTCACCGTCGGCGGGGTCCACGAAACGGTGCAGACCCTCACCAGTGTTGGTGTAGAACATCTCTGCGTCAATGACCAGGGTGTTCTCAGCCGCCAGGTTCGGCAGCTGGATGCGCTCGCCGTCAGCCAGGTCGGTGCTCAGCTCTTCGCCGTTGAGGTTAATGGACTTGACCGAGGAAGTAATCGCGTCAATGAAGGTGGAGGCACCTTCCTGAGCGTCGAAGCGGATTTCAACCTTCGAAGAGAAGACGTCTTTGTCCTTCGGCAGGTCGAGTTCGATACGGTACGAGTGCACGCGCTTAATGATGGATGCGCGTTCGATTGCCTCATTGCGGGTTAGGTTCAGGCCGGGCATACAGCTCCCTCTCCTTAGATGTGAATAGCGTGCCGTGGTGACACGCCCTGTCATGGTGCGCTGGTTCCCGAGGTGCGCGGCTCCTGCGACGCTGCATACGTAGCGCTGGAGGTGTTCAAACGTGGGCGCGGCGAATCGGGACACCAAAAAGTGCCATATCCCACAGTCTACCGTATAGGTGGGGGTCTAGAAGGGTTCCCATTACCCGAACCAGCGCGAATTCGATACAGTTAAGACAGAAAAAACCCAAACGGGCAGGCGCATCCCACCTGATGGATGCGCGGCGCACTCTAGCAACGGCGCTCAGAACTGAGAACCGGCGCCTCCCACGAACACACAAACGCACGTCACACCAAGACAAAATCACCAGGAGAGTACCATGCGCGTACACATCGCAACCGACCACGCCGGCCTCGAGCTGAGCCACTACCTGATTGAGTCCCTCACCGCTGCGGGCTACGAAATGATTGACCACGGCCCCGCCGACTATGACCCGCTGGACGACTACCCTTCGTTCTGCATTAACGCAGCCCTCGGTGTGAAGCGTGACCGTGAGGCTGGCCTGAACTCCCTGGGTATTGTGCTGGGCGGTAGCGGTAACGGCGAGCAGATGGCTGCGAACAAGGTTGAGGGTATCCGCGCGGCTCTGGCGTGGAACCACGACACCGCTGCGCTGGCTCGCGAGCACAACAACGCACAGGTCGTTGCTGTGGGCGGCCGCCAGCACAGCAAGGAAGAAGCGCTGGAAATCATCAAGGTCTTCCTGGCTACCCCCTGGACCAACGAGGAGCGTCACGCACGCCGTATCGGTCAGCTGGCTGAGTACGAGCAGACCGGCGACATTGCCGGCAAGCAGATTGACGCTGCCTAAGCTCTAAATGTGAGGCGCATAGTGCAGGCTATGCGCCTCAGTCGTCTCTGTACCCCCATATAATCCGCACCATTTCTAGCCGACAAGTTTTCGAGGAGAACCCGTGCCCGAAGGCCACTCCATCCACCGTATCGCCCGCCAAATCAGCGACGTCTTCACCGGCGAGCGCGTGCAGGTTTCTTCCCCGCAGGGCCGCTACGCTGAGGGTGCCGCCCTGCTGGACGGTCACATCATCACCGGGGCGTACGCGCACGGCAAGCACCTGTTCGTGACTTTCGATAACGACCTGACTCTGAACGTGCACCTGGGTATTTACGGTAACTGGAGCTTCGGTGGGGACGAGACGTTCACGGGTGCTTCGAGTATCGGTGCACCCCGCAAGATTGGCGAAAAAGAATACGCGGCGGGGGAGGGGGAGCCCTACGCCGGTCCTCCCGAGCCGAAGAGTACGGTGCGTTGCCGTATTGTTTCCGAGCACGGCTGGGCGGATCTGGTGGGCCCGACTATCTGCCGCACCCTCACGCCGGAGGAGGTGCGCACCGTCCGCTCCAAGCTCGGCCCCGACCCGCTCAACCCGGACGCCGACCCGGAACAGTTCTACCGCGCGGCACGTAAGAGCTCCCGCCCGATTGGCGTGATTCTGATGGATCAGGCGGCGATCTCCGGCGTGGGCAATATTTTCCGCGCCGAATCGCTCTACCGCCAGGAAATTGACCCGCTACGCCCCGGCAAAAGCCTCAGCGACGAGGAACTGGAACGGCTCTGGGAAGACAATAAGCACCTGCTGGTCATCGGTGTGCGTGTGGGTCGTATTATCACCACCGAACCGGAAGACCGCCCCGGCGTACCCGAAACCGAAGCCTGGCCCGACCACGCCAACTACGTGTACATGCACCACGGCGAGCCCTGCCGCCGCTGCGGAAC